>VGJF01000148.1 GCA_016867585.1 Candidatus Aminicenantota bacterium
CCGCCGGAGAGGCAGGATCTGCTCCTCGGCCTTCCATTCGTATCTCGCCCCGGCGCTCGTCCGGACATGGCCGAGATGAACGAGCCAGGCCATCTGCTTGATCGGGACATGGGCGAAGAGGCGGTGGACCGCCCGGACTTCGGCTTCCTTGACCGGGTTGATAAAGCGAAAATACCGGGAGAACAGGACGGCGTTGTGGAAATAGGCGGGCGAGGCCAGGAGTCCGGCCTGGTGAGTGAGCTTGCCCAGGGTCGTGAAAACGCCCATGATTTTCCGGCTCATCCCCAAACCCGGAAATTGCTGTCCGGGGAGCGGACCCCGGTTACGCCCGAACTCCTCCAGGGGGTTCTGAAGGGTCAGCCACTCGAAGAACAGGCAGGGGAACGGCGCCAGGGGGGCGGGGGCCGGGATTTTTCCTTTCGGGTCGAAGACGATTTTCCGGATCTTGAGGTCGACGACGAGCCGTTCGGATTTCCTCTCTTCGACATAGATCCTGAGGCGGTGGAGGGGGAATTCGGAGGCGTCGAAGTCGAGGAGGATGGGCCATAAACCGCGCTTGCGGGCCTCCCGGACCAGGCTTTTCTTCTCCAGGACGGCGAGGACGTCGGCCAGGCTGTATCGTCCCAGGAAAAGCGACGTCCCCCGCTTGTTCTCCAAAGAGCCGAAAATCTCCGCCTCCTCGACGAGCGGCGTCTGACCCCAGGGCGATTCCGGCGGTCGTTTCTTGCTCATGTCGCTCCTCGTCCCCTCCCCACCCCCTTGAGATTGTAAGCTATTCCGGCCGTCTCTACAATGGAGAGGGAACCATGACGGACGGGGGAAACGGCCTCGGCTTTCGGGATATGATCCCTCCCCCCGTTGGCCTCCCCGACAGGCGCCCGGGAAGACCGGGGCCGCCTCGCCGCCCGTCAAACCGATTTGAAGAATTCCAGCGTATCGTCGCCCAGCCGGACTTTCCGGGCCCGGGCGAAAAACTTCGGCTCGAAGTCCGTTTTGAAGTGACGGCGGAGGACGATCAGGCCCCCCGGGGAGAGGATTCCCCGTTTCGCGACGACCTTGAGGGGATTCCGTTCTTCGAGAAGCCGGTAAGGCGGGTCGAGAAAGACGAGGTCGAAGCGCAGGCCGTCGCGGGCCAGAAGGATGACGGCCCGGTTGAATTCGCGGTTGACGACCCTGGCCCGGACGTCGGCCCCGAGCTTGCGGAGGTTATGGCGGAGGACCGCGGCCGCCGCCGGAAGCTCCTCGATGAAGACGGCCCGGGCCGCTCCCCGGCTGAGGGCTTCGATTCCGACCGATCCCGTTCCGGCGAAACCGTCGAGGACGGACCGTCCGGCGACGTCGTCCCGGAGGATGTTGAACAGGGCGGATTTCAGCTTGTCCGGCATCGGCCGGACGAGCGGGCTGGGGACTTTGCGGAGTCGCGCGCCCCTGTAAAGGCCGCTGATGACCCGGATCATGGCGGGTGGAAGAGGGCCAGCTTCCGGGCGGAGGTCTTGATCTCTTGGATGCCGTAGGGCAACTCATACCAGTCGTTGATGCTTCCGGCGTCGGACTTGCCGAGGGCCGCGGCCGCCAAGATGATCATGTCGAGAAACATCAGGGGGACGGACCGGTCCTCGAGAAACAGCTCATCGAACTCGAGGCGGACGGCTCCGGCCTTGGTCGAGACCCTCCCGCCGAAAAAAAGGTTCATCCTCGGTTTGAGGCCGAACGGGAGGCGGGCGCCGCTGAGGTCGAGGAACGCTCTCCCCTCGACCTTGTTGCCGTCGAGAAGCTTCAAGACGAGGAGCCGCAGCACTCCGTCCGGTTCGGCCGCGATCCGGTAGGCGATATAGGCATTGAGCTCGGATTCGCTGAATTCGGTCCGGGAGAGCGCCTTCCCTTTTTTCGTCCCGGACTCGGCCTCAATCCGGTCGAGAGCGAGGAGAACGCGTTCGGCGTCCTTTTTGACCGAAGGGGTCAATTGGGGAAAGGCCGGCAGGAAAGCCGTCAGCCAAAAGGCCAAGGCCGTCAGGACCGAAAAATGATGGAAAACCGGCCGTTCCACGCGATCATGCTAGCAAAATCCCCGTCCGGAGTAAAATCTCCCGGAGGCAAGGCGGCCCCGGAAGACGAAGAGCCGGGGCATGGCGCCGCCCATTGATCGAGAAGAGAGTGACGCCGAGAGGATTGGAAGGAAGGAAGGAAGGAAGGAAGGAAGGAAGGAAAGTTATTTGATCGGAGAAACGGGTGTCTTGTCGGTGATTTCTTTGACCGTGCTGAGAATAAGGCCCGTCCCGGCGACGACCGTCGCGATGCCGCAAGGAGTCAGGAAGAAGGGCACGCCGCCTTCGCAGACAATGTACAGGCCGTCCCCGATTTCGACGTTTCGGGCGACGCCGAGAAGGCCGTTTTGGCCGGCGTAGATCCGGCGGACGGCGCTGCCGTCCTGGGCGAGGCTGTCGGCATTCTGATAGAAATTCGTCGTCGCGCCTTTGACCCGGATGCGGTCGCCGCGCTGGAGAAGGCCCATCTCGATGAACACTTCGGCCGTCTTCGTGGCCGGGTTGTAGCGGAGAACCCTCCCGATCCGCGTCTCCCCTTCCCGGTCGGCCTGAGCCCGGAGGATCTCTTGGACTCCCGACTGGACCGCGGTATCGTACATGCTCAGGGACACGGAAATCCTCGTCGTCTCATTGGCGATGATGCCGATGAGCTCGTTCGAGTTGAAATCCCCCTCCGCCGTCGTGAGCCCGTATTGATAGATCCCCTTCCCGATGTTCTCCAGGCGGAAAAATCCCTTGGCGTCCGTCGGAGGGCTTTCATACACCGAGCCCGAGGTGATGTTGCGGAGCTTGAGAACGGCCCCGGCGACCGGGGTCTTGCCCTCGTCGGCGAAAACCGTCCCGATGAGAGTGCCCCGTTCGAATGTCTGGGCTCCGAGCGAGAGCGCCAGAAGGAAGGCGAACAGGCAGAAAAGGCCTCTCCGGGAAAGAAAAAGAAAACCAACGCTTCCTTTACGCATAGCACCTCTCCTCAAGCCTTGGCATTGATAACGTAACAGCCGCCGCTTCATTTGTCAAGTTTTTTCTTTGTTATCAACATATTCCGAGCCGACGGCGATTTTTTTGAGGGCAACCGGCCCGTTCAGGGATGTGATTTCAATCTCGTTCTCGCCGGGCGAGGACATGAAGGACAAGCGAATGACCTGGCCGGGGGCGAAGTCGTCCCAGACGACTTGCCGGTTGATCTTCACCGACAGGTATGCCGGCGATGCCGGGTCCTGTCCCTGGAGCTCGATCGTCACGATATCGGACGACCCCCTGAGAATCACCGTCAGGGCGACCGGAATCCCTTTGGCCAGGAAGGAACCCGGAGGGAGGAGATCTGTCGGGGAGAGTTTCATGAGCAGACGGCCGTCCACGGCCTTCGTTCCCCGGGGATCGTTCAAGCGTTCGTAGTTTTTCCTCATCTTCAAGAGAATGTGGACGTTATCGCCGGCAACCTCCATCGCTTTCTCATAGGAGACATTGGACTCGTAGAGATAGTCGAGCTTCTGGTAGGCGTCGCCGATGATTTCGAGGATGCGGCCGTAATTCGGCTTCATTTCTTCGGGGACATGGAGAATGCTTCGGCCGAGCGCCTGGCCGGTCTGGACGACTTCCCGGAAGCGGTGCTGCTTGAAATCCAGCCAGAGGGACAGGGCCTGCCGTCCGAAATCCGTCATGGTCCCTCCCCGGGCGCTTTCGATGAGCCCCCGCTCCCGAAGGAAGGCTTCGACCTGGCCGACTTCGGCGGCCGAATCCTCGAGACGCAAAAAGGTTTGCAGATCCTCGTCGGCCTCGTCGATCCTGCGCGTCAGGTCGATGCGGCTCAGTACGGATTCCCGAAGGACCGATTTTCGGAGCGTGCGGTATTCCGTCGCATCGAACAGGATTTGGTCCGTCAGGTTTTGGAAGAAATATATCCGGTCAAGAGCCGACTTCGCCTCCTGGAAATGGGCGATCGCCGCGGCCGTCCCGGACGAGCGCTGCCGCTGCCGACCGGCCTGGAACTCCGCCTTGGCCGAAGCGAAGTCGAGGGCTTCGGCCCGGCTGAGATACTCCAACCGCCTGTCCCGGTCAAGGGACTTTTCGGCCAGGAACGCGGCCGTCCGCCGAAATACGGCGGCATCGGGAGGAAGGATCTCGGACAGGACCTCGGGATCGCGGATGTTGAACTCCCAGAGCCCGAGAAAAGATTCCAGAAGTTCCGGATCCCGCCGGCCTTTCAACAGCTCGCGGACGACGTTCGCCGCGAAACCTCGGTCATCGGGCGACAAGGTCTCCCAGCGGGTCATCATGATCCGGCCGACATCCGCGAACACCCGGCTGTCCAGCCCCGAAAGGCGGGCGGCGCGTTGGTACGCCTCGATGAAGCTCTCGGGCGCCGCGAGCCCGAGGGCGCTCATGTACTGCAAGGCCTGGGCGAAGTCGAATTGGGCCGTCGGCGAAAACGGATTCAAGGCCAGGGAGCGCAGAAAATGGGACCGCGACCGGCCGAAAGCCGCCTCCGGCCCGGAAGGGTCGCGCCCGAGGCCAACGACGGCTTCGTCGAAGTGCGCCCGCCCGAGGGCGTGGAAAACCCGGTCGTTCAGCCGGGCGTGCCTCTGGGCGCTTTCGAGAAGGGCGATTTTCGTCTTGAGGTCGGACGTCCGCTCGGTCGCCCGGTAGAAGAGATGATGGCCGCGATAGACGAAAACATCGGCCGCGGCCAGGACGACCAACGCGGCGGCGATCCCGAGGCGCTTGACGGGCATGTCAGGACATCCGGTGGTAGACCATGGAAGAGGTCATGGCCAGGACGACGACGAAAACGAGGGCGTTGGCCGGGACCTGGAGGTTGAAATCCGTCAAGCTGTGGACGAGCAGGGCGGCCAGGGATACGATCCCGCCGAGGGCGAGGCTCTTGACTTCCGGATTGCGGCGCCGGCTCCAGGTCAGGACGGCGTCGCCGATGATGAGGAAAACGATTCCGGCCAGGAGGAGAAACCCGATGAAGCCGAGTTCGCTCAAGAACTCGAAATAATCGTTATGGGCATGGACGAGGGCGTAGGGCATGGCCACGGCGTCATAGGCCTGATAAACCTGGCCGAAAGCCCCGAGGCCGACCCCGGTCAAGGGAAAATCGGCGATCATTCGGAGGACGGCTCCCCAGTATTGGGGGCGGCCGTCCTGGAGGAGCTTATCGAGGGCGAACCGGCCGACCATGGCGTCCACTCCGAAATAGAAGGCCGAGGCCGTGATCCCGAGGATGACCCAGACGAGAACGGCCCGAATTCGGCGGTTCCGCAATTTCTTCTTCCCGAAATGAAAGGCCGCGAATTCGAAGAAGAGGACGAAGATGAACCCCAGGACGACCGCCCCCGAGCGCGAGTTCGACCTGAGGACGGCGACGGCCATGACGACCAGGCCGGCTCCCAGGAGGATGTTCACCGCCGCCCCCCGGGAAACCAAGCGGGCGACTCGCTCGCGCCATGTCCGCCTGTCGCCGAAGAGGTCGAGGCGCGACAAGAGGAGGCCCAGGGCGAGAGGGATGACCATCTCGAGATAGCCGGCGAAATGGTTCCGGTTGACGAACGTTCCCGTGGCCGCGTCGAGGGAAATCGTCTTTCGATAGAACAGAAGGCGAGGATCCTTGCGCATGAGTTCGAACAGCCCGTACAAAGCCTCGAAGACGCCCAGGCCGACGAGGACCAGGATGACGCGGCGGAACTGGCGGCGATGGGTCACCGTCCGGAAAACGACATAGCCGATCAGGGCGTAAGCGGCCAAGGTCAGGGCCGAGGACAGCGTCCGGCCGGGAAGGAGCGACAGCGTCACGACCGGCGGCGCCTCGGACGGGAGGTAGGCCTCTCTCAGGGCCGCGGCCCGGGGCGAGAGGAGCCGGACGGCGAACGCCGGAAGGGGCAAGAATTGAAAGAGAAGGAAAGCGAACAGGGCCGGAACGGCGTACCGAAGCCAACGAAGACGCCTGGCCCGGAGGCCGTTCATCCGGGAAGGCCGGTCCATGGCCAGGGTCGCGCCGAAAAGGGCCACGGCCGCGAGCTGGATCAGGAGGATGGACCATTCATGGACCGAAGCGACCGGGAGCGGCGTCCAAACGAGAAGGGCGAGCAATCCGTATTCGACAAAGGCCCGGAGTCTCCGGTCCTTGGGGCTGAGAGGCAGTCCCTCAGCCGTTTCGGCGGAGGGAGCCCCCGTCCGGCCGGCCGAGGGGAGGCCGGGCTTCCAGGGATGGGGATTCCGCGTCATGCCCTGTCGCTCTCGGCCCTCGGTTTTCCGGAGGCCCGGCCGGACGGGGCCGCTTCGGCGGACTTGTCCTGATAGTATTCGTACTGGAAATAGGGCGAATACTGGCCGTTCCGCCGGGCCCGGGCGGCGTTGAAGATGACCCCGCTGATCGTCGCCTTGGCCTTCTGGAGCTCCTGAATCGTCCGGATGAGCATTTTTCGCGTCGTCTGCCCGGTCTTGAGGACGAGAATCGTCATGTCGGCTTGGGCGCTGACGATGACCGGATCGATGACGGCCATGACCGGCGGGAGGTCGATGAGGACGACGTCGAAGCGCTGGCGGACGACGGCCAAAAGCTCCCTCAGCCTCTTGGAGTTGAGCAGCTCGGCCGGGTTGGGGGGATGCGGGCCGCTCGGAACCAGCCAGAAATGATCGATGGCCGTTTTCTGGACAATCTCTTCGAGGGACGACCTCCCGGCCAGGTAGTCGCTCAACCCGACCATGTTCCGGACCTTGAAGATTTTGTGGAGGCGCGGTTTCCTGAGGTCGCCGTCGACGGCCAGGACCCGCTCGCCGAGCTGGGCGAAGGAGATCGCCAAGTTGGAGATCGTGGCCGATTTGCCCTCTTGGGGGCGGGTGCTCGTGAAGGCGATGACCTTCGCCTCCCCTTCGCCGCGGGAGAAGAGGATCGACGTCCGGACGGTCCGGTAGTCCTCGGCGATCGAGATTTTCGGGAAGAGGTGATTGATGAGCTCGACTTCTGAAATCTTGGCCGCCCCCTCAGCCCCGTCGCCGGAGATGCCGTAAACGCCGTACCCTCCGGCCCGGCCCTTGGTCCCGTCGGCCGTGAAATGGGGAATGATCCCCAAGGACGGCAGGTCGGTCAGCTTCTCGAGATCCTCGGGGGATTTGATCGTGTTGTCCAAGAAGTGGGAGGCGACGGCCGCACCCGTCCCGAACATGAGTCCGAGGAGGAGGGCGATGACGAGGTTCCGCTTGAGGTTCGGCGAAAAGGGCCTCTCGGGGACGAGGGCCCGGTCGACGATCTTGATGTTCGAGGTCCGCAGGCCGGACATCCGGGCCGAGACCTGGGTCTCGGCCTGCTTGGCGTTCAACTCATTGAGGAGCTTGCGCAGGCTGTCGACGTCGGTCTGGAGCTGGCTGGCCAGGATGGAATCCGTCCCGATCCGCGAGACGTCGATCCGCTTCGTTTCGAGCAGCTTCTTGATTTCCACCTCGCGGTTGAGGGACCGCGAATATTCCGACTGGGCGGTTTGGACGGCCTTCCGGATTTCCCCTTCCAGACTCGTCTTCAAGGTGTCGATCCGGGTTTTCAGGGCGACCATGACCGGATGTTCGGGCTTGTAGGTCGTCCGGACCTTTTCCTCGTATTCGGACAAGGCCTGGAGATACTGCGTCTTGAGGGTTTGGATCGACTCGTTGTTGACGACCGGGGGAAGGGCGTCGACCTTGAGCTGGGAGACTTCGCGGTATCTGACTTCGGCCTCGACCCGGGCGGCCTGGGCCCGGACGTACTCGGACTGGACCTCCGTGTACTGGGAGGCGATCGTCGCCTCCCGGTCGTTGAGAGGGATGATCTTTTTGTCGTCGCTGTACCTTTGAAGCTCCCGTTCCTTGGCCGCCAGCTCGTCGCGGAGGCGGGAAATCTCCTCATTGAGGAATTCGTTGGTCTGCTGGGTCGCTTCAAAGCGGGATTCGATGGAAAAACGGATGAATTCCTCCCCCAGCGCGTTGATGATGTCGGCCGCGAGCTGGGGATGGGGCGAGACGAAAGCGATATCGACGAGCTGGGTGTCGGGGAGATGGCCGACGCGCAACCCGTCCAAGACGAACTCGGCCAGGGCGGCGTCGGAATTCGACGGTTTGAAGTCGAGGTCGGACGGTTCCTCCCCGGCCGCCGGCCGGAGCCAGCGCAGGGAGAGAAAAGACCTCAGGATCCCGAACAGGCTCCGGCGCCCGGGGGCCGTCCGGATTTCCGGCCGGGCGCTGAGGTTCATCTTTTTAGCGACTCGTTCGGCCAGGGACCGGCTGCGGAGGAGCTGGATCTGGGTGTTGAAGTAGGTCCCCATGAAGGCCGAGGCCCCCGTGGCCGAGTTGAGAATGTCCTGGACGGACAGCATCCGCGACTGGGGTTCCTCGATTTGGAGGACGGCCACGGCCTCGTAGAGCGG
>VGJF01000149.1 GCA_016867585.1 Candidatus Aminicenantota bacterium
AGGCGGCCGAGCATCGGGCCGGTCCAGCGAGGGCCGGGGACGAGGGCGAAGAGGGCAACGCCCACTCCGGTGACGAGAAGGAAGGGGACGGCCAGGCTCAGGAAATTCCCCGTCCATTTGCCCGCCAGGAGGGTCGCCCGGGACACGGGATTGGACAGGATCAACTTGAGGGTTCCGGCTTCGCGCTCCCGGCAGACAAGGTCGAAGCCGAAAAGGAGGGCGACGAGCGACAGGACGACCTTGACGATGTAGACGAAGTCCGGAGCGGGGAAGAAGGCGAAGACGGCATTAGCCGACGACCTTCCCGTCCGAGCCTCGATCCCGATCACCTCGACCTCGAAGGACCGGGTCATGGCGTCCTCGAGGCCCTTGGCCATGACGGACAGGGGGTTGGGCGGAAGGACGGCGATCGGCCGGCCCGGCTCCGGCCGGATGAGCTGGTAGTCGGCCAGGCGGTTTCGGTAATCGCGGCCCATGACGAACAGGCTCGTCGCGACGAGAACCGAGGCGAGGAGGATAACGATGAAGAACTTGTAGCTCAGGAGGTTGGCCGCGATTTCCTTGCGGACGATTGTCCGGAACATCTCAGGCCGTCGGAGCCTCGGACTTCATGTAGTCGATGTAGATCTTGACCAGGTCCTCGACCTGGAGCTCCGCCCGGCTCCTCTCCATGACCAGGCGCCCCTCCTTCATGATCCCCACCCGGTCGCCGATCTCCTTGGCCCGGAAGATGTCGTGGGTCGACATGAGGATGGCCTTGCCCTCGGCCTTGAGCTCGGCCAGGATCTCGAGGAACTCCTCGGCCGCCTTGGGGTCGAGGCCGGAGGTCGGCTCGTCGAGGAGGATGGCCGGGGCGTTCTTGATGATGGCGATCGAGATCCCGAGCTTCTGGCGCATGCCCTTGGAGAACGACTTGACCCGCTGTTCAAAAGCCTTCTCCTGGAGCGAAACGCGGCGCATGACCTGGTAACAGTCTTCCTTCGTCAAGCCCGCCCGGCCGCCCAGCTTGGCGAAGAACTCGAGGTTCTGCCGGGCCGTGAAGTTCCCGTAGAGCATGACGTTCTCGGGGACGAAGGCGACATGCTTCTTCGCCTCGAGGGGGTCCTTGGTCGCGTCGACCCCGTTGATGAAGCAGGCCCCCGTCGTCGGCGGGATGAAATTAAGGAAAAGATTGATCGTCGTCGTCTTGCCGGCGCCGTTCGCCCCGAGAAGGCCGTAGACCTCCCCCGCCCCGACAGTCAGGTTGAGATGATCGAGGGCCAGGAGCCCGTCCTCGTAGCGCTTCGACAAGTCCTCGGCCTTCAGAATGGGTGACAAGCCGGCCATGGATTTCTCTTTTCTATCGCCGGGTCAGCTTGATGCCGAAGACGACGATCCCGACGAGGAGCCCGACGAGGAGGAGGACGAGGAGGGTGATTCCCAGGATGTTCGTCTTCGAGGCGACATGGATCCGGACGATCTTGTCCTCGGTCTCAACGCGGCGGTTATCGGCCGTGCTTTCCGTCTTGATCTTCGGCTCGTAGTCCCCGACAGCGACGTCGGCCGGCGGCTGGAACTTGACCCGGACGACCTCCTCCCGGCCCTGCTCGAGCGAGGCGATGAGGTCGGGTTCGACCTCGGACCGCCAGTTCAGGGGGAGGTCGGTGAAGACGCGGATGTTGTTGAGCCTCCGCGTTCCCGCGTTCTTGACCCGGACCTCCATGTCCACCCCCCCGCCGACCTTGATTTCGTGGTAGAGGTTGACGGCCTGGACCTCGATCCGGCCGACGCCCCGGGGGATGAGCTCCAGCCGGACATGGCCGGCCTTGAGGGCGGCGATGTCGTCCGCCCCGATGTCGGTCTTTTTCTCCGCCAGCGCCTGGAGGGCGGCGGACTGGTCGTTGTCCAGGACGAGGGCGTAGAACGCAAGCGGCTTGTCGATGACGACCTGGGCGTCGGCGTTCTTGGGGAGGTAGAGCTTGAGGGAAAGCTTCATGCTCGTCACCCCTTCGGTGAACTTGATCTGCGACAGGCGGGCGCCGGTCGCCGGGTCGCTGAACTCGTAATTGATCTGGTGGGGAAGGCTGGCGACGTCGAGCTTGAAGATGTTGGCCTCGCCCGAGAATTTCTCGAGAGAAAGGTCGTACGTCGCCTGGCTCTCGAGGTCCGCCTCCTGGGAGAACTGGGCCGAGTTGACGGTCACGATGTTGGCGCTGACGCCCTTCTGGAGATAGACGGCCGTCGTCTCGTCCTTGCCCGAGTAGAAGACGTTGATGTCCAGGCTCTCGACGTCCTTGAGGAGCTGGAAGGTCACGTCCCGTTCGGACTCGAGGGGAAGGGAGGGGATCGTCCGCCCGTAGGGGTCGGAAATGATTTTCCCCTCCGACCGGAGGCTGACCGAGACGTCCTTGATTTCCTTCATGAAATCGAGGGGGAAGAGGTCCTCGGCGTCGATGTTCAGCCTGGCCAGCTCCTTGAGCTCCTTCGAGGAATAGCGGAGAGTGACCCGGACGAACTTCTTGCCCGCGGCGTCCTGGAACTTGACCGCGCTGGCCACGGCGATCCGGGCTTCGCTTCCCATGAAATTGATGAGGGCCTGCTGGTAATCGACCTGGGCCTGGAGGTAGGCCGTCCGGGTCCGGGCGAACTCCTCCTCCGAGGTCAGGCCCTGCTCCTTGAGCTTGAGGGAGCGGTCGAAGTCGCCCTTCGTCTTCTCGAGCTGAAGCTGGGCCTTCTTGAGGGTCAGGAGCTTCATCGTCTGGGATTGGCCGTCCAGGGCCGTCTGGGCGGCGGCCGTCCCGAGCCAGACGAACACGGCCAGGGCGACAAGGATGATGACCATCGCTTTTTTCATCGTTCGACCTCCGCGGCATCGGCGATTCGGATGCGGCGTTTTTCGAGGCTCGTCCCCATGGCCTTGTCGAGCTGGCCCAGGGAGAGGGTGTAATCGACCAGAGCCCGGAGCTCGGCCGTCCGGGCCGCGGCCAGGTCCCGCTGGTAGTTGAGGACGAAGTAGTTGTTGCTCAGGCCGACCTTGAGCTTGGCCTCCTCGGCGGCGAGCTTCTCCTCGGCCAGCTCGCGGGCGGTCCGCCGGGCGTTGACCCGCTCGTAGTTCGTCTCGACGGCCCGGACGGCCGCCCGGATTTCGATGACCGCGTTCTGCTCGCGCTCTTTCAGGCGGAGAGCCTCCTGGTCGAGGCTCTCCCGGGCCTGGGCCAGGGCGGCCCGGGTGAAGAGAGAGGACAAGGGGATGTCGAGCGAAAGCGAAACCGACCAGTTGTTGTACCTGAAATGGAGGGCGTCTCGGACGGCCTGGCTGGAGGTGCCGGGCACCCGTCCGACGATGACGCCGGTCAGGGGATTGCCGTCTTGGAACAGGATCCGGTCTCCCGAAAGGCCCGGGCTCCAGTACTGGGCGTTGAGGCTCAGGGAGGGCAGATTTTGGTTTTTCGCGTAGGCGAAGTCGAGCTCCTTGTTCTTGACTCCCAGGGCGGAGGATTGGAGGTCGGGCCTGTTCCGGAGGGCGGCGGCCAGGGCTTCATCGAGGCCGATCTCCGATTTTTGGAAGGCCGGCTTGTCGGCCGGCAGGATATCGGGCGAGGCCTTGTCGAACGGGGCGCAAATGAGGCCGCGGAGGGCGTCGGCCGTGTCCCGGACGAGCATCTCGGCTTGGAGGATGTCGGCCTTTCGGCTGGCGACCTCGGCCTGAGCGCTGATGACCTCCTTGGGGGCCAGGGTACCGATCTCGGCCTCCTTCCGGCTTTTGTCGAGAAGGTCCTCGGCCAGCCGGAGGGACTGGCGCTGGACGGCGAGGGATTCGATCCGGTAGACGAGCTCCCAGTAGGTCTGCTCGACCGTGTAGATGATCTGCAGGAGCGAAGCCCGGAGGTCGTTTTCGGCGATGTCCCGGGTGTTTTGGGCGACGAGAATTTCCTTGAGGCTCGTCTTCCAGCCGAAGCCCTTGAGGAGAGGCTGGCTGAAGGAAAACGAAAGCGAGCCGCTGTAGCGGGGGTTGACCGTCTGGAAGAGGCTGTTGGAGAAATTCCGCCCCGCGCCGAGGGACAAGGAGAGCGTTCCCCCGAACGGGACGGACTGGCTGAGGCCGGCGGAATAGGTCCGGGCGGTCGTGGAGACGATATCGGCCGCCTCGATCCAGGAATAGGAGGCCGAATTCCGGCTGTCCCGGTAATAATCGAAGGACAGGGACGGGATGAATTTCTCCTCGGCCCGGACGACCGCCGTCTCGGCCAGGCGAAAACCTTGGACCTGGACGGCCACGCCTAAATTTTTCCGGACGGCCTGGACGATGCAGTCTTCGAGCCCCAAGGCTTGCGGCGCCGCATTGTCCTGTCCGGCCGCGCCGGCGGGCAAGAGAAGCGGCGGGAGAACGAGAAGGGCCGGAATCTTCCGGATGAGCGATCGGATATGGGTCTTCATGGTCGCATCTCCAGTTCCCCAGTTGCACGAAGCGTGCCAAACAAAAATATCCGGATACTCTCATATAATGGGAAAACCGTTGCCGGTTTCCGGGAAATCCCTTGCCCGCCTCGACTCAACGATCGCCCTCATCGAATCCTTCCCCCTGAGAACCTTGGACGCCGTCCAATTGGCTGGGGCCATGGAATGGAAGGCCGAGGCCTTCGTCTCGGCCGACAAGCGTCAAACCGCCGCCGCCCGCCAAGCCGGAATGCGGGTGATCGAAGTCTAGCGCCTGGCATGCTCCTTTCAGCCGGCTGAAAATAGAACCGTCCCCTTTTTTCGCTGAATGAAAAAAGGGGATATAATACCGGCATGGCCGGGCGGATATTCCCCTTTCGGCGCCGGAAGCGCCTGGCCGAGCTCCCTCTCCGCGTCTTCCGCGAATTCGAGGCCGGCGTCAACCTCATCGAAGACGCCGACCAGATCGCCCGCAACTTCCTGGGCAAGATCAAGGAGGTCTGCCCCGGCCCGAAGCTCATCCTCCTCATCCACGACCGGGATACGGGAAGGTTCGTTCCCGCCGCCGCCCTGGACGCCGGCGAAGACGAAATCCGGACAACCGTCTTTCCGCGGATCTCCCGCCTGGCCAAGTGGCTCAAGGTCAACGAAACGCCGCTCGAGGTCGCCCGCCGGCCCGGAGTCCTGGAATATCTGACGCCCCGGGAGGCCGCCGTCCTGTCCGCCCTGAGCGTCGACATCGCCTTCCCCCTGATGTCCATGAACCGCCTCATCGGCATCCTCCTCGCCGGGAGGAAGGCCGACACCCCGCCCTTGTCCCGGTCGGAGGTTTCCTTCATCCTGAACCTCCTCCCCCAGGCGGCCATCGCCCTGGAGAACGCCCTGCTCTTCAAGGAGCAGCGCGAACGGTTCCGGCGGATGTCGCGGGCCGACCGGCTGGCGACCGTCGGGGAGCTGGCCGCCGGGGCGGCCCATGAAATCCGAAATCCCCTGACCGCCATCCGCTCCTCCCTCCAGTATCTCGAAGGGAAGAGCGGGGACGAAACCTCGCGGAAGCTTCTCGCCTCCGCTCTCCAGGAAACGTCCCGGATCAACGACATCGTCTCGGCCCTTCTGGCCTTCTCCCGCCCGTCCGAAATCGTCCGGGAACGGCACGATTTGCGGACCACCCTCCAGGACAGCCTCGATCTCATCGCCCTCCAGGCGGGCTCGAAGGGGATCGCCGTCCGCCGCCTCTTTCCCGACGAACCGCTCCCCGTTCAAGGGGACCATTCCCAGCTCAAGCAGCTCTTCCTCAACATCCTCCTCAACGCCGTCCAAGCCATGCCCGGCGGAGGCGAGCTCGCCGTCGAGGCTTTGCGGAAGGAGGGGGACAAGGCTTTCGTCGCCGTGACCGACGGCGGCGAAGGCATCCCCGAGGAGAATCTCGACCGCATCTTCGACCCCTTCTTCACGACGAAGAAGAGCGGAACGGGCCTGGGCCTGTCGATCTGCTACAACATCGTCAAATCCCACGGCGGCGAGATCGAGGTCCAGAGCCGGAGGAGTCAAGGGACGACGGTCCGGATCCATCTGCCGATGGAATGACCGGAGAGAGGACGGGATGAAAGGCAAAATCCTCGTCGTCGACGACGAACGCAACATCCGCGACATCTTCACCCTTCTCCTCGAGGAGAAGGGCTACCTCGTCGAAAGCGCGGCCGGCGGAGGCGAGGGCCTGGCCAAGGCCCGGGATTTCGCCCCCGACGTCCTTCTCCTCGACATGAACCTCCCCGACATGTCCGGCCTCGACGTCCTGTCCGGCGTCCGGGAGCGGCTCCCCTCCTGCCGGATCATCATCATCACCGCCTTCGGGACGATCCGCAACGCCGTCGAGGCGACCCGGCTCGGGGCCTACGCCTATCTGGAGAAGCCGGTCGACAACGAGGAGCTCCTCCTCATCATCCACCGGGCCCTCGAGGTCCGGAAGCTCGAGACCGAGGTCGATTCCCTGCGCGGCGAGCTCCGGAGGAAATACCGGTTCACCGAAATCGTCGGGACGAGCGCCCCGATGAACTCGATCTTCCAGATGATGGACCGGATCGCCCAGGTCGAGGGAACTGTCCTCCTCAGCGGCGAAAGCGGCACGGGCAAGGAGCTCGTCGCCCGGGCGATCCATTACGCCGGGCCGCGGAAGGAAGGTCCGTTCGTCGTCGTCAACTGCGGGGCCATTCCCCGCGACCTCATCGAATCCGAGTTCTTCGGCCACAGCAAAGGGGCCTTCACCGACGCCCGGACGGAGACGACGGGCAAGTTCGAAATGGCCCACAAGGGGACGATCTTTCTCGACGAAATCGGCGAGCTGCCCCTCGAGGCCCAGGTCAAGGTCCTCCGGGCCCTCGGGGAGCGGGAGATCGTCAAGGTCGGGGGGATGAAAACCATCCCCGTCGACGTCCGGGTCATCGCCGCGACCAACAAGAACCTCGACGAGGAAGTCCGGAAGGGGGCTTTCCGGGAAGATCTCTATTTCCGGCTGGCCGTCCTTTCACTCCGCCTGCCCCCGCTCCGCGAGCGGCGCGAGGACATCCCCCTCCTCGCCGAACACTTCCTGAAGAAGTACGGCCCCGAGTTGAAAAAGGGGCTCAAAGGCCTCAGCCCCGAGGCCCTGGACGCCCTCTTGAGCTATTCCTGGCCGGGCAACGTCCGCGAGCTCGAAAACGTGATCTACGAGGCGATGGTCTATTCCGAAAGCGAAGTCCTCGACGTCCCCCTCCTCCCCTCCCGGATCCTGGCCCGAAATCGGAGGATGGGGGACGAGGAGCCTCGGGGCCTCTCTCTCCGGGAAGCCGCCCAGTCGGCGTCCGAAAACACCGAGAAAGCGCTCATCGAACAGGCCCTCCGGGAAGCCGGCGGGAACCGGACCGCGGCCGCCCGGAAGCTCGGGATCAGCCGGCGGACGCTCTTCAACAAGATGAACGCCCTCGGGATGGCAAAAAAAGGGGACGGTTCTCTTTTTTAGGGAAGGACGATTTCCCCGCTAAGATAGAGCCGGGCTTGGCCGGAGATCTCAACCCTATCGCCGGCCGCTTTCACCCAAAGCCAGCCGCCCCGCCTCGAAAGCTGGACCGCCTCGAGCTCGGATTTTCCCAAGCGCCTGGCCCAGAAGGGCGTCAAGGTCGCATGGGCCGAGCCGGTCACGGGGTCCTCGGGGACGCCGACGCGGGGAGCGAAAAACCTCGAGACAAAATCCGCCTGGTTGCCCCTGGCCGTGACGATGACCCCCCGCGCTTCGACCTCCGCGAGGCGTCCGAAGTCGGGCTTGATCGCCTCGACCTCGCTCTCCGACCCGAAGACCAGCAAATAATCCGTCCGGCCCCGATAAACCTCGAGAGGACGGGCCCCCAGGGCCTCGAAAAGCCCGACCGGGGGTTCCGCGGGCTTGGCCTCGTCCGCGGGAAAATCGAGGGTCAGGCGGCCGCCGTCGCGGCGGACGCGGAGTGGACCGCTCCGGGAGTCGAACTCGACGACCGGCCCCGGAAATCCCTCGACCTCGAAAACGACATACCCCGAGGCCAAGGTCGCGTGGCCGCAAAGTTCGACCTCGACGGCCGGCGTGAACCAGCGGATATGGAAGCGCCCCCCCTCCCGGACATAAAAGGCCGTCTCCGAGAGGTTGTTCTCCATGGCGATCTTCTGCAACGTCTCGTCCGGGAGCCACCGCTCAAGGGGGCAGACGGCCGCCGGATTGCCCCGGAAAAGCTCCTCCGTGAAAGCGTCCACCTGGAACAGGCGAAAGGTCATCGTCATTCTCCCTCGGCCGGACTCCCCCTATCCTTCCCGGAGAAAATCGATCAAGGCCGCCGCTTGGGGGTCTCCGTCGGCCGGCAGGGCGGCCCGAACCTTGTCGAAGTCGACGCCGCTCTCCCGGAGCGAAAGGAAATCCGCCGTTCCGTTCCTGAGGAAGGACACCTTTTTCAGCCCCCGGGACAGG
>VGJF01000150.1 GCA_016867585.1 Candidatus Aminicenantota bacterium
GGCCGGGACGAGCGGGTCCTTCGGATTCTTCAGGTTGTTGTAGAGCCCGCCCGATCCTTCGGGCCATTGAGCGGGATCCCAGATCTGGACCTGGGGCGAGCCGCGGAGATAAATCCCGCTGTCGCCCCCGGGCTCGATCTTCCAGTCGACGTACATTTCGAAATCGCCGAAGTCCTCGGCCGAGCAGAGGCTGTGGCCCTTCCCGTCGAACGTCAGAACGCCCTCGACGACGCGCCAGTGCTTCCTCATGTCCTCGTCGGCCTCGGCCTGGGCCGCCGCCAGTTCGCCGGCGCTCATCGCGGCCCGCCTCGGCGGGTCGGCGACAAGCCCCTTCCACCCCGCGAGGTCTTTTCCGTTGAACAGGGGAACGAAGCCGGCTTCGACAAGCAGGGCTTCGGCGCGGTTCTCGGCCTCCCCCCGGTCGTAGGCGCTCTCGACGAAAGGAAGGGCTTTCTTGATGACCCTGGCCGTCTCCTCCCCGCCGAGCCCGTCCGAGCCGGGCCCGGGCAGGGCGATTCTCAAGACCGCGGCCGCGGCCCGGCCGGCCACGCCGGGATCGTCGAGAAATCGGGCGGCGGCGGCCAGCGCCCCGGACGTCCTCAAGGCCGCGAATCCGGAAAGAACCGCCGCCTTCTGGTCCGGCTCGACCGCCAAGGCCATGGCTTCCTCGAGAACGGCGAGTTTTCTTTCCTCACTCTCCTCGGCAAGAGGGACGAGGCGGGAGATCCCTTGAAGGGCCAGGGATCGCGATTTCCGGTCGGAGGCGGACCTGGCGACCGAAAAAAGCTCGGGCAGGGCGCTTTGGTCCGGCCAGTTGGAAAGCGTATGGAGGGCCACGGCCTGGAGCTGGGGATCGGCGCCCTTCGTTTCGGCGATGACCGCGGCCAGGGCTTTCCTCCCGCCGACCCGGGCCAGAGGCCGGACGAGATCGGTCCTCTTCGCCCCCTCCGTTTTTTCCAAGACCGCCAGGATCGTCTCGGCCCGCGCCTCAGGGTCGGCGACCAACAAGGCGGACGCGGCCCAGGCATTCTGGAGGAGGGCCGTTTCCGAAGGCGGCCTCGGAGCGGCCAGCAAGTCGGCCAAGGCCGCCGCGTCCCGTCCACGGACGACTCGCTCGAGGGCGGCCAAGGCCGCCGACCTGACCCTATCGTCCCCGCTTCCGGCGTCGGCTAAAACGAGGTCGGCCCGCTCACCGGCCCTCCGCTCGGCCAACAGCTCGATCAAGGCCGTTCGGGCTGGAATCGAAACGGCCCCGCCGCCCAGCAAGGCCGCGGCCCGCGTCACGGCCGCCGACGCCGGGAGCGCAAGATACGCTTCTTTCAAAGCCTGGGCTTCCCTCTCCTCCGCCCCGGCAAAAAGCGGCGCCAGGTCCTCGATCGCCCTCTCGCCGCCGATTCGCGCCAGGGCGCCGGCGGCGGCGATGCGAACCTCGGCCTCCCCGGACGATAAAAGCCCGCGGACGGCCGTCAGGGCCGATTTTTCCTCGCGGCGTCCGAGGAGACCGATGATGTCGGCCTGAGGCTCGGGCGAAACCAGGCTCAGAAGGCCGATCCAGTAGGGCGCCTCCCAGCCGTCTTTCAAATCCTCGACAAGACGCAAGGCCGCCGCCCTGAACGCCCGGTCCGGGGAAACGGCCGCCGCTTTGAGGTCGGTCAGGGCCCCCGGCCCCAGCATCTCGACCAGAAGCGAAAGGGCCGCGGCCCGGATTCCCGACTCGGCGGGGGCGGAATAATTGCCGACAAAGGCCCGGCAGAGGGCTTCCGCCTCGCGGCGATGGTTCGTCTCGGACAGGCGCTCGGCGAACCGAAGAAGCCTCGCCCCGGCCCTTTCCCTTTCCTCCGCCGCCGCCGTCACGGAAATCGTTTCCAAGACGGATCGGGCGGCCGGGTCTCCGATTTCGGCCAAGGCATCGAGGGCCGCAGGGCGAAGCGAAGCGGCCTCGCCCGAAGCCAGGGAGAGAAGAGGTTTGACCGCTTCCCGGCTTCGCAGCCGCCCCAATGCTTGGATGACCGAAACGGCCGCCTCGCCGGAGGCTTCGGCCAAGGCGCCGACGAGAGCCTTTTCGGCCCGCGCCCCGCCGATCGCGGCAAGCGCTCGGGAAGCCGGCCCGGCCAGTCCGGGACGGCGGAGAGAAGCGGCCGCGGCCTCGACGGCCTCCTCCCGCCCAACGCGCTGGAGGAGCGACAAAATAAATGCCGCGTTTTCCGCGTCCCGGGGCTCGGCCAAGGCCCGGACGAGACTCCGGGAAAAACCGAGCCTCTCGGCTTCGGCCCCGGGACGGCCGGCATAGACCGCCGCCGCGTCCAGGGCGAAGCGAACGAGGCTGTCGTCGGCCTCGCCGGGGGCCGCCAGCCGGGCGCAGAGGGCGGACACGGCCTCGGGCCCCAGGGCGAGGAGCCTCGCCGCGGCGGCGTCGCGCGCGGCTCCGGATTCCGCCGGAAACGCCCGGAGAAGCCCACCCAGGATATCGGGCCGGGCGCCGTTCTCCTGAGCGCCCAGAAGAGGCAGGCAGGCCGCGGCCAGAATCAAGACACCGGTCATTTTTCTCATCGCCGTCCGCCCTTCACAAATGCCACGGCGCCCGCATCGGCTCGTCGACCAGCCGGTTGGCCTCCTCGTCCCCGATGAAACGCTGAGCC
This sequence comes from Candidatus Aminicenantota bacterium, assembly GCA_016867585.1. GTDB lineage: Bacteria > Acidobacteriota > Aminicenantia > Aminicenantales > UBA4085 > JAAZPG01. The sequence goes on from VGJF01000150.1 coordinate 2,640, forward strand.
GCCGGATCGAAGCGGAGAGGCCGGCCCAGTCGGACGGCGATCTTGGCCAGGTTGACCAGGGTGCAGGAACGATGGCCGTTGTCTTCGTTCAACGCGAACCGGAGCCGCCGCCGAACGGCTTCGGAGAAATCCGTGACCATGGGCTCGGGATCGGACAAGGCCGCGGCCAACTCCTTGAGGTTGGTGATGTTCGACCGGAAGCCGCGGTGCAGCCTTCCGGCCGGGCCCTCGAGGAACGGAGGATCGGGTTCGGCGTCCTCCCCGTCGAGCAGGATTTCGCAGCCGTCGGCGTAGACGAGCCGGACCCGGCGCCAGCGGCCGCAGGCGTCCGGATGCTGCTGGGGGGCGTCGGCCTCGATTTCGACCGGGCTCGTCCCGTCCTTGTCGAGGATGTGCTGAACGGGGTCGAGATAGTGCATTCCCATGTCGCCCAGGCCGCCGCCGTCGTAATCCCAATAGCCGCGGAAGGTCCCGTGGACGCGGTGGGGATGGTACGGCTTGAAGGCCGCCGGGCCGAGCCACATGTCGTAATCGAGCTCGTCCGGGACGGGCTGGGGAGGAAGATAGGTCCGGCCGCTCCAGTAGAACTTCCAGTCGAAGCCCGTCGCCCCGCAGACGCGGGCCTTGAGGGGCCAGCCCAGAAGCCCCGCCTGGACGATTTTCTTGACCGGCCTGACCGTCGTCCCGAAACCGTAAAAGACGCTCTGGAAGCGGAACCAGGTGTTGACCCGGAAAATCCTCCCGCAGCGGCCCACCGCCTCGACGACCCTCCGGCCCTCGCCGATCGTCCGGGTCATCGGCTTTTCGCACCAGACGTCTTTTCCCGCCTCGGCCGCGAGGATCGACATCAGGGCGTGCCAGTGGGGCGGCGTGGCGATGTGGACGATGTCGATGTCGGGCCGGGCCAGGACCTCGCGGAAGTCCCGGTAGCCGGCGACTCCGGGTCCGGCGGCCTCGAGGGCCGTCCGGAGATGGGCGCGGTCGACGTCGCAGACGGCCAGGAGGCGGGCCCCCCCGTAGCGGATATGCTCCAGGCCCATTCCGCCGACGCCGATGATCGCCTTGGTCAGCTCGTCGCTCGGCGGCGTCCAGCCGGGACCGCCGAGGACGCGGCGGGGGACGACGGAAAACGCCGCCGCGGCGGCGGCCCCTTTGAGGAAATCGCGGCGGGACAGCGAAACCCTTCGGGACATGAGCCTCTCCTCCGTCCCGGTATCTTACCCCATCCGGCCGGGGTTGATCAATCGAAAATCAGGAGGAAATCAATCGCCGGCGGCGTTGTAGGCGGCGGGATCGAAGGGCGAACCCGCCGGCCAAGGCCGGGCCCCGAGCTCCTTGTCGAGAAGGTAGAGGCCGTCCTGGCTTTCGCCGATCCGCTCCATCTGGGCCAGGATCCCGGAGGTGTTCTTTTCCTCCTCGATCTGCTCCTTGACGAACCAATTCAGCATCGGCTCGGCCGTGAAGTCGGCCTCTTCGCGGACGACCTTGAGGATGGCGTGGATCTTGGAGGTGATGAACTGCTCGTGAGCGTAGGCGTCCTTCCAGGCCTCGAGGGGGCTTTTCCACGATGTCTTGAGCTGCTTAAGGTCGAGGAGGGTGACCGTCCCGCCCCGGTCGACGATATGGTCGAAGAATTTCATGGCGTGGGTCGTCTCCTCGTGGGACTGGACCCGCATCCAGTGGGCCATGCCGTCGAGGTTCTGCTCGTGGAAATAGGCGGCCATCGAGAGGTAGATGTAATACGATTCGAGCTCGTGGCGGACCTGCTCGTTCATGATGTCTCGGACGCGATTCGAGATCATCGGTTCCTCCTGGTTTTTTCACAATTCCGATATAATCGGTGGGCTTTTATTATATCCGGGGCCCGCCCGCCCGTCAAGCGGGGCCGAAAGGGGCGAAGAAAGCGCCGCGGCCCGGCCGTAGCCAAATCCGGGGCGATCCTTTACAATACCGGATCATGGCCAAACGACGGATCCTCATCGTCCTCGCCGAGGCCTTGCTCGCCAGCGCCGGCGCGGCCGCCTATTTCCTGCTCGCCCCCGATTCCGGGACCGAGGAGGTTCCGGCGGACGACTCGGCCCAAGCCCAGCCCCCGGCCCCGGGAGTCGCCAAGGACGAGATCACGATCCGCAACATCACCGACAAAACCGTCCGCTACGAGCTCCGGCCCTACGGCGCCGAGACGAAACCGGTTTCGAGAGCGCTCAAGTCCGGGGAGATCGACCGCTTCCCGGCGCCCCGGATCATCGTCATCACCTACGAAAAATACGGACGCGAGGTCACATACTCCCTCTATCCGGGCCGGCCCTACTCCTTCCGCTGCGACAGCGCCGGGAAGATCGACATCTGGGCCGGGGCCCATGGGCTGGAGACGGCCGTCGACCTCGCCCCGTGGGTCCCGACGCCGCCCGAAGTCATCGTCAAGATGTGCGAGCTCGCCGAGGTCGACGAGAACGACGTCGTCTACGACGTCGGCTGCGGGGACGGCCGGATCGTCGTCTACGCGGCCAAGGCCTTCGGGGCGCGGGGCGTCGGGATCGACATCGACCCCGAGCGAATCAAGGAATCGAAGGCCAGCGCCAAGCAGGCCGGGGTCGAACACCTCGTGACCTTCATCCTCGCCGACGCGACCAAGGCCGACATTTCGGGGGCGACGGTCCTTCTCCTCTATCTCCTCCCAGAGTCCAACGAGCTCCTCCGGCCCAAGTTCGAAAAGGACCTCAAGCCCGGAACCCTCATCGCGACCCACAACTACATGATCCCCGGCTGGGAATCGAGGGAAGTGACCTCGGAGGTCGTCCTGGACGCCGAAGGCACCGAGCACAGCGTCTTTCTCTACCGGCGCTGACCCCCAGAGCCCGGGGCGCGGCCGCTCCCGAGAGAACAAACCGCCCGTCGGGAGTGTAGTATAATGCCATCGTGAAAGCCCGGCGCCGGATCGGCCTTCTCGGCTTGGGCGCGCTCCTGGCCCTTCAAGCGGGATGCCTCCGCCCGGACCCCAAGGCCGTCCTTCTCAACCGCCTTCAAGGCGCGGCCAAGCTGGCCACGGTCAAGTTCACCTTCAACAAGATCATCTGGGGCGAAAAGGAGAAGCGGCTCTTCCTCAAGCTCCAGAACGCGACCTTCCTGGCCCTGACCCGGGTCGAAATCACGGCCGGGATCGATTTGAGCCGGATCAAGTCCGGGGACGTCGTCCTCGACGGCCGCCGGATCCGCCTCAAGGTCCCGCCGGTCGAGGTCGTGGCCTATGCCTTCCCCTTCGAGAAAATCGAGGTCGACCGGAACTACACGGCCAGCCGGTTTCTCAATCCAATCCGGATCGAGGACGTCGAGGAGCTCCTCCGGCAGGCCGACGCCGACGTCCGGCGGAGCCTGCCCTTTCTCGGGCTCGAGAAGCGGACGACCGACAACACCCGCGCCCTTCTCGTCCGGATCCTCAAGAAGTTCGGCTTCGATCAGGTCGAGATCGAATTCACCCCCGCCGTCCCCCTGAGTTTCAGGTCCTATGAGTAAGCCTTCGGCCCGGATCCTTTGCCGCCCCTGGGCGTGGGCTTTGGCCGGCCTCGCGGCCGTCCTCCTCCTCCTGAAATTCGCTTTCCACGTCGACCTCGTCCTCGTCCAGACCAAGCTCGTCCTCAGGCCGACGGCCCTAACGCTGGAGGACGTCCGCGACCTGGAATTCCTCGTCACGGCCGAATATTTCGGCGAAGTCATCGGCACGGCCCGGGACTATTTCTCCAAGACGGCCGTGCCCGCGGCCGAGGCCGTTCTCTCCCGGCTCGCCGCCGACCCGCGGCCCGAGGACGCCGTCCTATCGGACGAGGACCGGAAAATCTTCGACGCCCTCCGGGCCGCCCTGATCAGGCGAAGCCGGCTCAGCGCCCGGGTCATCGACACGGTCAAAAGCCGGACCGGGGTGCTGTCCCTCGTCCGGCCCGAATTCGCCAATGGACGGCTCGGCGATGAGCTCCGGGAAGCGCTCCTCGCCGTTCTCCTCGAGCGCCGCGATATCGCTTACCTCGCCCGAGGAATCGTTCAGGCCGGCTATAACCTAGCGGCCGTCGAGGAGGACCGCTTCCTCCGCTCTCGGGACGGCAAGACCGTTTATCTCCAGATGGAGCCGACGATTCTCGGCAAGGCCATCAATCCCTGGTTCATCTATGATCCCGCGGCGAACCTCCAAATCAAGGGATTCGAGATCATCGCCGAGTCGAACGTCGACCTCGAGGAGGACGACGCCTTCTCCTTCATCAACGGCGTCAAGGAGGCTTGCCGGCAGCGCCTTCTCGAAGACGCCCTAAAGGCCGGAATCGAAGACCGGGCCCGGGCCTCGGCCGAGCAGAGCCTGGCCAACCTCTTCAAGATGTTCCAGCCCGACATCGAGGCCGTCCGGCTCGTCGGACGGGGCGAATTCGAGCGGCGGAGGGCCGAGCCGCCGGACGGCCGGCCATGAAACCGCCATGACCTCTCCTCCGGACACGAGACCGCATCTCGGCGTCGTCATCCCCGCCTTCAACGAGGAGGCCCGGATCGGTCCGACGCTCGAGCGGCTGGCCGCCTACCTCCGGGCCCGGCCGTGGACGGCCGAGATCCTGGTCGTCGACGACGGCTCGACCGACGCCACCCGCGCCCGGGCTGAAGAGGCCCTCCGCGACGTTCCCCGGAGCCGCGTCCTTGGGCGGGCGGAGAACCGGGGGAAGGGATTTTCCGTCCGCGAGGGCGTCCTGGCCTCCGAAGGGGCCCACATCCTGTTCACCGACGCCGACCTCTCGACCCCGATCGAAGAGCTCGAAAAATTCTGGCCGCCCATCCAAGCCGGCCGCGACATCGTCATCGGCTCCCGGGCCCTTCCGGGATCGGACATCCGGGTCCGGCAGACGAGGCTCCGCCGGGGAATGGGCAAGGTCTTCAACCTTCTCGTCCGGCTTTTCCTCCTCCGCGGCATCCCCGACACCCAGTGCGGCTTCAAGCTGTTCCGGCGGGAGGCCGCCCGGGCCGTCTTCGCGCCCCTGGCGACGACGGGCTTTGCCTTCGACGTCGAGGTTCTCCTCCGCGCCCGCCGGATGGGGCTCCGGATCGCCCAGGTCCCCGTCGTCTGGCGGAACTCCCCGCCGAGCAAAGTCCGCCTCATCGGAAGCTCGGCCCGGATGCTGGCCGAACTCCTGATGATCTATTTTATGACGAGGCGGGAGAAGGGGACGACGTAGGCCTGGAGGAGAACGAGGAGCCCGACGAGGGCGGCCAGGGCGAGGCTGTGGAAGAAGACGAAGCGGAGGATCGTCCCCTCGTGCCCGTACCAGCGAGTCGCCGTGCTGGCCACGACGATGCTTTGGGCGTCGATCATTTTTCCCATGACTCCGCCGGCGCTATTGGCCGCGGCCATGAGGACGGGGCTCACCCCGATCCGCTCGGCGGTGATCCGCTGAAGGCTTCCGAACAGGACGTTCGAGGAGGTGTCCGAACCGGTCAGGGCGACCCCCAGCCAGCCCAACAGCGTCCCGAAGAACGGATAGAGCCAACCCGTCCGGGCGAAGGCCAGGCCCATGGCCGCGTCGAGCCCGGAGTATCGAGTCGTGAAGCCGAGGGCCAGCATCGCCGCGACCGTCAGGAGGGAAAAGCGGACCCGGCGGAGCGTCCGAAACCAGGCCCGGAGGAGGCCGGCCGGCCGGTATCCCATGACGAAGCCGGCGACGACGGCGGCCAGGAAAATGCTCGTCCCGGTGAACGAGATCCAGTTGAAC
>VGJF01000151.1 GCA_016867585.1 Candidatus Aminicenantota bacterium
CGTCCCTGGTATGGTTCCACGCCCTGAAGTATTTCTTCCTCCAAGGGCCGCTTTTTCTCATCGCTCTGGCCGCGGTCTGGAAAAAGGGCCGGAGCGGAGGGCGTCCGGGTCGGCTGCTCGCCCTCGCCGCCCCCTCGGCGGCCGTCTTCGCCCTCTACTTCCTCTTCCAATACGTCCTCTACGGCTCGCTCAATCCGACGTCGGTCTCGTGGCAGGGGGCGATGGACGGGCGCCAGTCTCTCGGCTTCTTGAAAGACCTCTTGACCGGAATCCCCTTCCGCTTCCGATGGGAAACCCTGGCCGGCTATTTCCTCGACCAGAGGGACGGGCTCCTCCTTTACGCCCCGGTCTATTTTTCGGCGTTTTTCGGCCTGGTCGAACTTTTCCGCCGGAAGGCGAGGCAAGCGCGGCTCCTCCTCTTCGCGGCCGGGCCTTATCTTCTCGTTTCGGCCTTTCTGACCCAGCGGACGGGCTATGCCCCCCAGGCCCGGCCCCTCGTCGCCGTGATGTGGGTGTTCGTCCTCTTTCTCGGCGCATTCCTGGCCGAGGGAAAAAAGCGGCTCTTCCGGATTCTCTTTAACGCCGCCGCGGGCCTGAGTTTTCTCTTCGTCTGGCTGCTCCTGAAACACCCCTTCGCCCTTTACCAGGAAACGACGGCCGGGACGACCCAGCGGGCCGGAGATCTTTTCGTCGCCTTGAGCAATCTCCATGTCTTCCTGCCCGACCTCCTTCCCTCGTTCCTCAAGGTCGAAGGCGGCTGGTCCCCCAACCTCGTCTGGATCGCCGGGCTGGCCTTCTCCGTCCTGGTCTATCGACTGGCCGGAAAACACGAGTTCCGGTTGAGATTCGGGCACCACGCCGGTCTCGCCGGAGCGCTCTTGGCCGGTTTCACGGTCTTGTACGTCCTCTATCCCCGGGCCGTCCTCATGTCGCCCCGGCCGGCGGCCCTGGAGACGGGGGACAAGTGGACCTTCCATTCCCTTTCCCGGGTCGCCCGGATGGACGAACCCGCCCGCTTCTCCATCCTGCAGGACAACCGCGATTACAACTTCTATTTCTCGACCCGCCGGCCGTTCGAGGCCCTCGAGGTCGAGTTCGGCTCCCTGGACGGGGACTATGACCTCGTCTTCGCCTTGTTCGACCAGCCGGCCTTCGAGGCCTCGACTCGGGCCGAAGTCCAGACCCGAACGGTCAAGCCGATGCTCTTCTACCGGTGGAAGGGCGCCTGGCTGGCCCGGGTTTCGATCCGCTTGGAAAGACGATCGGCCGTCGAGACGGCCGTCAAGCCTTATCTGTTCGCCCTCCGCCCCGTGCGTTGAACATCCCGAACCGGACCCAGCCCTTCTTGTGGAGCTTGAACTTGACGAGGGTCTTGAGGATGGATAGGCCGTAGACGATGCTCCGGCCGAGGCCGATCCTCGAGGCCTCGGGGAAATAGCGCGTTTCGATCGGGATCTCCCGGATCCGCATCCCGTGGAGGAGGCCCTGGGCGATGATCTCCGAGTCGAAAACGAAATCGTTCGAGTCGGCCATGAAGTTGACGGTCTCGAGGTAACGGCGGGAGTAAGCCCGGAGCCCCGAATGGTATTCCGTCAGATACATGTAGAACGTCGCGTTCTCCAAGGCCGTGAGGAAGATATTGGCCAGATATTTCCATTTCGGCATGCCCCCCTCGAGCGGCCGGCCGCCGAGCATCCGGGATCCGAAGACGGCGTCGCATTCGCCGCGGAGGAGGGGGAGGACGAGCTGGGGGATGACCCGCGGGTCATACTGATGGTCCGGGTGGACCATGATCATGATGCCGCCGCCGAGCTTGAGGGCCTCGGTGTAGCAGGTCTTCTGGTTTCCGCCGTAGCCGACGTTTTTCTTGTGGGCAAAGACCCTGATCCCGAGGCGGCGGGCCAGGGCGACGGTGCCGTCCCGGCTGCCGTCGTCGACGAGGAGGATGTCGTCGACCCAGGCCCGGTCGATGTCGCGAAGCGTCCGTTCGAGCGTCTTTTCGGCGTTGTAGGCCGGCATGACGACGATGATTTTTTGGGTCCGGGCGGGGGTGTGCATGCATTCCGTCCGGCGGGAATCTTACCATAAATAAATACGGGGACACATCACTTATCTGTCCACTTTTTAGGACAGATAAGTGATGTGTCCCCGCATTCTATGTCCCCGCATTCTCGAACGGTTCATCTGGACAGACAAAGCCGCGAAAGATAAGATGGGGACGATGACCCGGAGAGATATCGGACCGACGTTCCGGCTCATACTGGCTGCGGCCGGCCTGGCCGCCGCCGCCTCGACGGCCGTCCGGTCCTCCTCCCAAACGATCCTCGACCACGGATTCCGGATGTCCGGCCCGGCCCTCGCCGTCTTCCTCGGGTCGTGGATCCTGTTCGCCGCCCTGTTCATCGCCGGGGCGCCGGTTCTGGCCGGAACGGGGATCGGAAGCGGCGGGGCGGACCTCTGGCGCGGCCGAAAAGAACTCGCCCGGATCTTGACGCCGTTTCTCGTCCTTCTCCTGGCCCCGGGCCTTTCGGCGGACTACCTGACCCGGAGCGACCTCAGGGCGCGCCTGGCGATCCTCGTCGGTCTCGCCTTCGCCGCCTCCGGATACCTCTGGAGCGCCGGCCGGCGTCCTCTCCGGCGGGACGGGCCCGGCTTCTTCCAAGGCCTCCTCGACCGGTTCATCGCCCTCCCCCGCCGCCGCAAACTCGCCCTCCTTTTCCTCGTCTCGTTCCTGGTCTACGCCCTTTGCGCCGCCCTTCTCGTCCGGGAAGGCATCACCTTCTCGGGCGACGAGCCGAATTATCTCCTGACCTCGCACAGCCTTCTTTTCGACCGGGACATCAACGTCTTCAACAACCACGCCGGCCGGGACTACTTCCGCTTCTATGCCCGCAAAGACAATCCCCGGCTGAGGATGCCGATCTACGCCCGCGAGGGCAAGCGGGGGCAAGGCCACATTTATCCCATCAACCTGCCGGGAATCTCGGCCTTGATCGTCCCGTTCTACGGGTTGAGCCAGCTCGTCGGCGAAGGGTTTCCCCGAACCTTCCTTCTCAAGATCAGCCTGTCCGTCTGGGCGGTCCTCCTCGGGCTTCAGATCTATCTCCTGGCCAGGGAGCTCTGGGGGAGGGAGAGACTGGCCTTGGGCCTCTGGGCGCTCCACGCCTTCAGCCCGCCGGTCCTCTTTTATGCCGTCCACCTATACCCCGAGATTCCGATCGCCCTGTTTTCGGTCTTCATCTACCGGATGGTTCGCAAAAAGCGGATTCTCCGGGGGGGGCATCTCGTCCTTTTCGGCCTCCTCCTCGGGGCGTTTTTCTGGTTTGGCCTCAAGTACAACCTCATCTTCTGGCCGCTCCTGGCCGTGGCCGCCTATCATCTCTGGACGAAGCACCGGATGCGGGCCCGGATTCTGCTCCTGGCCGTCCCGGCGCTCGTCGGGATGGCGACGTTCTACTACGCCGTCTGGGACATGTACGGGACGCTCTCTCCCTTCGCCGTCTACGAGGGGACGATCACCGCCGCCGAGGCCCGAACCGTGGCCGGCGCCTTTCTCGACCTTCCCCTGGCCTCCCGGATCGAGACGTTTCTCGATTATTTTCTCGATCAGCGCGACGGGCTGTTTTTCTACGCTCCGTTCTACGCCTTCGCCCTGCTCGGCCTCGTCGAGATGGCCCGCCGGGCGCGCAAGGAGCTCATCGGGATGCTCCTCATGGCCGGGCCCTTCGTCCTTAATTACGCCTTCTTCACCCACCGCCAAGGCTACTGCCCCCAGGCCAGGGTCCTGGCCCCCCTGTCATGGATCGGAGCGGTGGCCGTTGGATATTTCCTCGCCCACAACGGGAGGCGGTTTTTCCGATGGCTGTTCGGCGCGGCTACCGCGGCCGGGGCGGCGGTCTCGCTCGTCCTTCTTCGCCATCCCGCGTTTCTCTACCAGCCGACGACCCACGATTACACCCAGCGGGCGGGGGACCTGTTCGTCCACCTCAGCAACATCCGCTTCTTCCTGCCCTCGCTCCTCCCCTCGTTCATCAAGGTCAATAACGCGGGGCATTGGCCAAATTATGTTTGGACGGCGGCCGTGGCCCTCTTCGTCGCCGTCTACGTCCTGGCGAAAAACCGGGACCGGGGCCCGTTGAGGCCCGCTTTCCACGCCGCCGCGGCGGCGGTCCTCCTCGCCGCCGGGATGTTCCTCTGGGTCCTCTTTCCCCGGACGGCGCTCTTTCCCTCCTGGACCGTCCGTTATTCGGGAGGGGGGTCGCTCGGTTTCTACTTGATGCCCATGGGGAGGGGCGTCGTGGCCAAGAACGAAGGCGAGATGTATCTCCACTTCGCGAAATCCTACCGGTTCCTCTTCAGCTCCAGGACGCCCCTCGAGGCCGTCAAGCTCAGGTACGGATCGGCCAAGGGCGAGCACGAGATCCGGGTCGGTTTCTTCGACCTCCCGCTTTTCGAGGCGAAAACGAGCCGGGAGACGGCCGAGAAAGTCTTCACGCCCTCGGCGTCGTATCGATGGCGCGGCCTCCACGTCTACGACCTGACCGTGGACTTGAGGAAATTTTCTGACGAAAACCTTCTCGAGGACCCCTATCTCGTCCAGGTCATTCCCCTCCGGAAATAAAATGGGGACAAATGAGTTCTATGTCCCCCTATTTCTTATTTCGGTTCTCTTCCGTTCGGTGTGGCTGAATTTCGAGAAGCCGGGGTAACGGATCGAGCGGACATGTCCGGTTTAGCCCTCATGACCCTGACGGCGAGGGAAGCCGGATCGGAAGAATCCGGCCGGCGAAGCTGTTTGCGCGTCCCGGCGAACGTCCGTAAAATCAAAGCCGGGACGCGAGTTCTTCGCCGCCGAGCCGTCGGGCCTCGAGAGGGCGTGAAGAACCGGACCTGGGAGCGAGGCCGTTATCCCGGCTTCGTGAACCCACACAGAAGGGAAGAAAACCCTTATTTTTTATCGCGGGGAGCGGGGGTAGGCGTCGAGGTCCAGGGTCGAAGGAATTCTCTTCCGGCTCTTGACGACCGTCCAAGCCAATGCTCCGACCATGGCCGCGTTGTCGGTGCAGAGCTTGGGTGAAGGGACGGCAAAATCCAGGCCCTTCGCCTCGGCGGTTTTTTCGAACTCCGCCCGCAGACGCTTATTCCGGGCCACGCCGCCGCAGAGAATCGCGGATTTCGGCCGGACTTTCTCGGCGGCTTTCCGAAAATTGGCCATGAGGGCCCGGACGACGGCGTTCTCGAAACTCGCCAGGAAGTCCGCCAGGCCGGGTCCGTCCGCGGAGATATTTTCGGCCCGGATGACTCGAAGGGCGGCCGTCTTGAGGCCGCTGAAGCTGAAATCGAAGCTTCGGTCGGACATCCGCGGCAGGCCGAAGGCAAACCGCGCCGGGTCTCCGGCCGCGCCGTGCTTCTGGATCACGGGTCCCCCCGGATAGCCGAGCTCCAGGAATTTGGCGATTTTATCCAGGCATTCCCCGGCGGCGTCGTCGCGCGTTTTCCCGAGGAGACGGTAGGCGAGCTTTTTCCTCAAGACGAAGAGCGACGTATGCCCTCCCGAGACGACGAGGGCGAGGGCCGGAAATTCCAATCCCGGCTTCTCAAGCCGGGCGCTTTCGATATGGGCCTGGACGTGGTCGATCCCCAAGACCGGCTTGCGGTGATAATGGGCCAGTCCCTTGGCGAAGCACAGGCCGACGAGGAGAGACCCGATGAGCCCCGGTCCCTGGGTCACGGCGAAATAGTCCATTTTCTCGAGAGGGACGCCCGAGGCCGCGGCCAGGCTCTCCCGGACGACCGGAACGATCGCCCTGAGGTGCTGGCGCGAGGCGAGTTCGGGGACGACCCCGCCGAAAGGAGCGTGGATCTCGTCCTGGGAAAGGACGACGTTGCTTAGGATCGAGAGGTCGTCCCGGACGACGGCCGCCGACGTCTCGTCGCACGAGGTCTCGATCGCGAGGATGTTCATGACCGCCCCCGGAGCGCGTCGAGGGATCGTTCAAACGGCGGGCGGACGATGCCTTCTTCGGTGACGATGGCCGTGATGAAGCGGGCCGGGGTGACGTCGAAGGCGGGATTCCGGACCGCGGCCGCCGGCGGGACGATGAGCCGGCCGTTGACCTCGCGGACCTCGGCCGCGGGCCGCTCCTCTATCGGAATCCCCGACCCGTCGGACAGGGAAAAATCGAAGGTCGAGATCGGGGCGGCGACGTAGAACGGGATCGCGTTCTCGCGGCAGAGGACGGCCACGGTATACGTTCCGATCTTGTTGGCCGTGTCCCCGTTCCGGGCGATCCGGTCCGCGCCGACCACGGCCAGGCTGACCTCGCCCCTTTGCATCAGCCAGCCGGCCATGTTGTCCGCGATGACCCGGTAGGGGACGCCGATTTTCTCCAACTCCCAGGCCGTCAGCCGGGCGCCCTGGAGGAACGGCCGCGTCTCGTCGACCAAGACGCGGACCTTCTTCCCCGCTTCCCAGGCCGACCGGATGACCCCCACGGCCGTCCCGTATCCCGCCGTGGCCAAGCCGCCGGCGTTGCAGTGGGTCAGAACCGAATCGCCGTCCTTGACGAGGTCCGCGCCGTTCGTCCCGATCCGCCGGCAAATGGCCTCATCCTCCCTTTCGATCTCCAGGGCCTCCTCGACGAGCCTCGCCTTCAGGTCGGCCAGGGGAAGAGGCCGGCTCTCCCGGAAGACGCGGTCCATCCGCTCGAGGGCCCAGAAGAGGTTGCGGGCGGTCGGCCGGGTGCGCTCCAGGCGCTTGACGATTTTCGAGAATTCGGTCGTCAGGTCGGCGCTCGGCTTGAGGGCCGAGACGCCCAGGGCGACGCCCATGGCCGCGGCGACGCCGATCGCCGGCGCTCCCCGGATGACCATCGTCTCGATGGCCCGGGCGACCTCCTCGACCGTCCCGCATTCGACGTACACTTCCTCGAGCGGCAGCCGCCGCTGATCGATCATGACGACCTTGCCGTCCGCCCATTCAATCGTCGGTTTCATTATTCCTAGAATTCGACGAGGCCGGCGAGCTTCAGAATCTGAAGATAGTTCATGATCCCCTGGACCGTCGACCGGCGCGGGGACTGGGCGTCGAGCATGGCCTTGAGCTCGAGGACGTTGTGCTTCCCGTTGCAGAGGCGTTGGAGCTCATTGGGGTCCGAGACTTCTCCGGCAAAGGGATATTTCGCCCGCTCCTCGGCCGGGACGGCGCTGAGCAGAGCCCGGTAGCCCTGATAGCCGCCTTCCTTGACCTTAGCCGTGGCCTTGGGGACGATGCTCATGGCCTTTTTTTCGAGGTCGGACGGGACGAGGACGACGGGCCTCCGGCCGAGCTTCTCGGCCACGGCCTCCATGTGGGCCTCGAGGGCCTCCCGGTGGGCCGCCCCCTGGGCGTCGACGGTCCTCTTCATCCGGGCGAGGTAGGCCCCGACCGCGGCCTGGTCTGAGGCGAGCTGGAGGACGGAATCGAGCGTCTCTTTTTCGTTGATCACGGCCGCCTCGATAACCGCCCGGGCATGCCGCAAGGCGTCGGCTAGGCCGTCTTTTTCCGCCCCGTTCAGGGCCTCGAGCCCGACGACAAGCTGATGGCCGAGCCGGCGGGCGGCGTTCGAGGCGATTTCCCCGCCGAGCCTGACGGCCATCCGATCGTCGGCCGAGGCGATCGTGTAAGCCCCGGCCGCGCCGATGGCCGCCGCCCGCTTCAACTGCGTCGCGTCGGCCTTGTCGGCCGTGTCCCCGGTCGTATGGTACCAGCGGTCGGGCCAGGCGATCATCATGATCCCCGGCACCCCGACGCCCCAGTCGTTGAAGACCTCGTGGTCCGAGGCGCCGTAGTGGGTCTCGATCGAGTACCAGAACGGCTCGTCGGCGCCGAAGGGGGCGACGATCCGGACGGGGACTTTCATCGCCCCGCTCCGGTTCTGAATTCTTTCCCGATTCCCTTCCCCGACGTACCGGTAGACGTTCTCCATGACGTCGTTGATGTAATGGGGGTTGGCGTAGGTCGTCCGCATCAGGCAGAAGAAGGCCTGGTTCTTGGACAGCCACTCCCCGACCATGTCCATGTTGATGTTGCACAAGGTCCGGGCCATGATGTCCTTGTTTTCTCCGACCCATCTCCCGATGCCGGAAAACTCCGGCCCCCAGACGAAGCGGATCGTCCGCTTGGGCTTGGGAAGCCGGCCGTCGTCGGTGAGGACCTTGAGGGTCCGGGCGACTTCGAGGATCGCCGCGCTGCCCGAGGTGTTGTCGTTGGCCCCCTGCTTGGAGATGCCCTCGAAGCTGTGGGCCGAGAAGATGATCTCTCCGGCAGCCGGGTCCGTGC
>VGJF01000152.1 GCA_016867585.1 Candidatus Aminicenantota bacterium
TCAACTCGTCACGGTCGGCAAGGTCCACGAGGACTTCATCCTGGCCAAGGCCGAGGTCATCCCCCCCCGGATCAACGTCCGGGGCCCCGAGAGCAAGTTCAAGGTCAAGGAAAAAGTCCGGACAAGCCCCGTCGACCTGACCGGCCTCGACCATTCGACGACGGTCGAGGTCGACCTCATCCTGCCCCAGCCGGAGCTGCGCCTGGCCGAGGCCAAGACCCGGGCGACCGTCATCCTCACGATCGAGAAGAGGAGTCCGCCATGAGGCTCTCGGTCAACGTCGACCATTTCGCCTCCCTCCGGCAGGCCCGCCGGGCGGCCGAACCCGAACCCGCCCTGGCCGCCCTCCTCGCCGAACAGGCCGGGGCGGCGGGGATCACGGCCCATCTCCGAAGCGACCGCCGCCACATCAACGAGCGCGACCTGAGGATCATCCGCCAGGTCGTCAAGACCAAGCTCACGGTCGAAATGGCCGCGACCGCGGAGATGAAAAAGGCCGCCCTGGAGATCAAGCCCGACGTCGTCTGCCTCGTCCCCGAGAAGCCCGAAGAGCTGACGACGACGGGCGGGCTCGACGTCGTCGCCCAGCGGCGGGTCCTCGGCCCCTTCGCCGGGGAGCTGGCCCGGGCGGGGATCCGGGTCTCCCTCTTCATCGACCCGGAACCTCCTCAAATCGAAGCCGCCGCCCGGCTCGGCGTGCCGCAAATCGAGATCCACACCGGGATCTACGCCGACCTCAAGCCCGGGCCGGAGCGCGACGGGGCCTTGGCCGAAGTCGCCGCCGCGGCCGCCCTGGGACGCCGGCTCGGCCTCGAGCCCACGGCCGGCCACGGCCTCGATTACCACAACGTCGGGGCGGTCGTGGCCATCCCCGAGCTGACCGAGCTTTCGATCGGGTTCTCGATCGTTGCCCGGGCGGCGATCGTCGGCGTCGGCCGGGCCGTCCGGGACATGGTCCGTCTGCTGGAAAAACGGGGGACGTGATACCCTGTTCCCATTTTTTGAGAGCGAAATTTCCATGGAAATATTCGTCGACATCGACCGTCTCTGGAGAAACCTCGGAGAGCTCGGCCGGATCGGCCGCGACCCTCGGGGCGGAGTGACCCGGCCTTCGTTCAGCCAAGCCGACCTCGAAGCCCGGGCCTGGCTGAAGGACAAGATCGAATCCGCCGGCCTCGCCATCCGGCACGACGGAGCCGGGAACATCTTCGGCCGTCTCGAAGGGAGCGCCGGAGGCAAGGTCGTCATGGCCGGCTCCCACATCGACACCGTCCCGAACGGCGGGATGTTCGACGGCGCGGCCGGCGTCCTGGCCGCCCTGGAATGCCTCGAACGGATCCGGGAGGAAGGCTTTCGCCTGACCAAGACGCTCGAGGTCGCCTCGTTCACCGACGAGGAAGGCGGCCTCGTCGGCGACTTCCTGGGAAGCCGGGCCTTCATCGGCGACCTCGACCGGGAGCTCGTCGAAAAGGGGCTGACCGCTTTCGGACTTTCGCTCCGCGACGTCCTCAAGGCGACGCCCTACACGGTCGAATCGATTCTCGAGGCCCGCCGGGAAGCCCCCGAGATCGAAGCCTTCCTCGAACTCCACATCGAGCAGGGGCCCGTCCTCGACGACGAAGGCGTGCCCGTCGGGATCGTCGAAGCGATCCAGGGCAAGCACTACCGATGGTGTTCGTTCATCGGCGAAGCCGGCCATGCGGGGACGACGGCCCTCGAGCTCCGCCGCGACGCCTTTCTCGGGCTGGCCGATTTCGCCCTCAAGGCGACCCGGCACGTCGCCGCGAACCGCTACGGGAGTTTCGTCACGATCGGCAAGGTCAACGTCAAGCCCGGGGCGTTCAGCATCGTCCCCGGCGAGGCGGGCTTTTCTTTCGAGTTCCGGGCCCGGACGGGCGAGACGATGGCCGTCCTGGAGCGGGAGCTCTTCGCCCTGGCCGAGGACGTGGCCGCCACCCGCGGTCTCCGGTTCGTCTCCCGGGTCATCGACAAGACGGCCCCTTTGGCCGTGCCGGTCCGGCTCACGGCCTTGCTTCAGGAATCCTGCGCCCGCCTCGGCTATCCCTTCCTGGCCTTGACCAGCGGGGCGGGACATGACGCCCAGATCCTCGCGGCCAAGGGCGATACGGCCATGATTTTCGTCCCCAGCCCCGACGGCCTGAGCCACTGTCCGGAGGAATCCGTCCGCCGGGAAGACCTGGAAAAAGGGGCCAACGTCCTCCTCTCTTCCCTCATCCGCCTCGCCTCGTGAATACGGGGACACATAACTTATCTGTCCACTTTTGAGGACAGATAAGTTATGTGTCCCCGTATTTGACGGGCGCGCGGCCGAACTTGATTTCCGCATGGCGGCGCTTGTCGTCCAGGATCTTCTCCCTCGCCCTTTTCGACCGCTTCCGCTTCTTCCGGCGGAGCTTGGCGACCCGCCGCGCCTCGGCGCTCTCCTCCCCCTTGACCTTCGCCTCGATCTTGTCGGCCAGGATGCGGCGAGCCAGAAAGCGGTTCAAGGCCTGGGAGCGCTCGCGCTGGCACTTGACTTCGATCCCCGTCGGGAGATGCTTCAAGTAGACGCAGGTCGCGACGGAGTTGACGTTCCGGCCCCCTTTTCCCCCGGACCGGACGAACTTCTCGAAAAGATCGGCTTCGGAGATGCCGAGCTTGGCCATCCGGTCCCGCAGGCCGTCTTCCTTTTCGGGCCGGACGGGGAATGCGCCCATGGCCGTATTATCATTGACGGGTCCGGCCGATTGCAATAGACTTGTTGACCGCCCCGCAGCGCCAGGAGGACCGAATGAAGCGCCATCCCCGGCTCGCCCTCGTCGTCATTTCTTTCGCCCTTCTCGCCGTCTTGCCCCCAACCGGCGCCTTCGCCCAGAATCCGCCCCCGAAGCCCCGTCCTCCCTTGACCGTGGCCGAAGCCTCGGACTTCAAGGCCACCTCCCGGTACGCCGACGTCATGGCCTTTCTCCGAGAACTCCAGATGCAGAGCTCGTATCTCCGGGTCGAGTTCCTCGGGACCTCGACCGAAGGCTACGACATCCCCCTCGTCGTCGTCGGCCATCCCGTCCCCGCCTCGCCCAACGACCCCCGGACGGCCGGCAAAGCCGTGATCTACATCCAGGCCAACATCCATGCCGGCGAGGTCGAAGGCAAGGAGGCGTCCCTGATGCTCATCCGCGACCTCTTCCAGAGGACGCGGCTCCCCTATCTCGACCGGCTCGTCATCCTCGTCGCCCCCATCTTCAACGTCGACGGAAACGAGAAAATCAGCCCGGCCAATCGCCGCCAGCAGCCCGGGCCGGAGGAGGGCGTCGGCGTCAGGCCGAACGGCCAGAACCTCGACCTCAACCGCGACGCCATGAAGGCCGAAAGCCCGGAGATCCGGGGCCTCCTCGAGAACGTCCTCAACCGCTGGGATCCCGTCCTCCTCGTCGACTGCCACACGACCAACGGCGCCCATCACGAACAGACCGTCACCTACGCCTGGCCGCTGAACCCCAACGGCGACCGCGATCTCATCGAATTCCAGCGCTCGAACATGCTCCCGGCCGTCGAACGGATCATGAAGGCCGCCTACGGGACCCTCGCCGTCGGCTACGGGATGTTCCGCGATCCTCGGGCCCCCGAGAAAGGCTGGCAAACGCTCGAACCCCAGCCCCGTTATCTCACGAATTACATCGGCCTCCGCAACCGCTTGGCCATCCTCGACGAGAACTACGTCCACGCCGACTATAAGACCCGGGTCATCAGCAACTACAACTTCCTTCTGGCCGTCCTCGATTACAGCTACGCCAACGCCGGTCTCCTCCTCAAGGCGACGGCCGAAGCCGACGCCCGGACGGTCGCCCGCGGCCTGGCCGCCAAACCGGCCGGCCTCTTCGGCCTCGATTTCGACCTTCGGGCCCTCCCCAATCCGGTCACCATCCTCGGCTTCGAGATGGAATCCGTCCAGCGGGAAGGCGCCCCCTTCCCCCAAATGAAGCCGACGGGCAGGAAAAAAGCCTACACCGTCCCCTACTACGCCGATTTCGTCCCGAAAACGACCGTCCCCCTGCCGGCCGGTTATCTCATCTCGCCGCCCAACGCCGGGGTCGTCGAGAACCTTGTCCGGCACGGCCTTCTCGTCGAGCGCCTGTCCGCTCCGGCCAAGCTCGAGGTCCAGACCTTCAAGATCAAGGAGATCAAGGCCGCGGCGAACTTCTATCAAGGGCACCGGTTGAACGCCGTCTCGGGCGAATACGCGGCCGAAACCAAGGAGTTCCCGGCCGGGACGATTTTCGTGACTCTCGCCCAGCCGTTGGCCAACGTGGCCGCCTATCTCCTCGAACCGCAATCCGACGACGGCCTCGTCGTCTGGAATTTCTTCGACCGCGACCTCGTCGGCCAGTGGGCCCGGCAACCCTCGCCTTGCCCCGTCTACAAGCTCATGGCCCCGGTTCCCCTCGTCAAGGAGACCGTCCGCTGACTATTTTTTCTTCTTTTTGGCGGCGACGAGATATTTCCCGCAGTTCTCGCAGACGTAGATGTCGTTCGTCCCCTCGATGGCCGAGCTCATTTCGGTCGAGACGCTGATGTTGCAGCTCTTGCAGGCCCCGTCCTCGACCTCGGCCACGGCGAACCCGTAGCGGGCCATGAATTTGTCGAACCGGAGGAGGAGGGCCTCGTCGAGCTCCTCGCGGATCAGGGTCGCCTGGGCTTGAAGGACTTTTTGCTGGGCCTTGGGCGCCTTCTTCCGCTTGATCTCGATCTCCTGGAGCTTGCCGAGCAGGCTGGCCCGGCTGACGATCCTGTCCTCCTGGGGCAGACGGAGCTCGATCTCCGAGAGGATCTCGTAAAGCTCGGCTTTATCCTTGGCGGCGAAAATCCGCTCCCGGTACTCCGGCCGGTGGAGGAAGCTGGCCAGGCCGGCGAAGAGGTGATTGAACAGGCCGGGGAGCTGGGGATTCCAAACGATGAGGATGATCAGGCGGACGGGCTTCTTGTCGACGGCCTCGAAATCAATCCCCGCCGAGGAGCGGCCGACGGCGATGGCGATCGTCCCGCCCGTATTGACCCGGGCGTGGGGAACGGCGATCCCCTCGCCCAGGGCCGTCGAGACGAGATTCTCCCGGTCGATGAGGCGGGTCAAGATGAGCTTCCGGTTGCGGATGAGCTTCTGCTTGGCCAGGATGTCGAGCAGCTCTTCGATGGCCTCGACCTTGTCCCTCGATTTCAGATCGTGAATGATCTGGGCCGGCTTGAGAAAATCGCTGAAATGGCCGATGTCGAGCAGGTCTTTTTTCTCCATCCGTGAAACCTCGGCTGGGAATTATTTATCACAACGGCGCGGCGGCGGTCAAACGGCTTCGGCGGACGAGTTCAAAGGTCGCCCGAACTCCGGCGACGCCGGCCGCCGCGGAGGCCAGAGAGGCGCCTTCGGCCGCGGCCGAGAAGACGTCCGCCCCGGCGGCCATTCGGACGAGGGTCGAGGCGGCGAACACGTCCCCGCACCCGGTCGTGTCGACGACGGCGGAGACGGCGGGCGCCCGGACCGGGCGGACGCCACCGGGAGCGGCGACGAGCACTCCCTCCTTGCCCAGGGTCACGAAAACGGCCCGGATGCCCAGGTCGAAGCAGTCACGCCAGAAGCCGGGATATTCCCCCTCTTCCGGCCAGCGCTCGGGATGGCCGAGGAGCGAGGCGACCTCCTGGCGGTTGGCCTGGAGATAGGAGACCCCTCCCATCCACTCCCGCCAGTCCGCCAAAGCGACATACTCGCGGTGGGAGCCGGTTTTGGGAGCCAGGACGAGAGAATGGACGTCGAGCCAGACCGGACACCGGGCGGCCGCGGCGATACGCCGCCAGGCGGAAAGCTCAAGGTCGAACCCCGAATTGAAGACGAGGAGAAGCATCCCCAAGCCCGACGCCTCGGCAAGAGCGGCCGAAGGCTCGAGGGGCGGAACGGCGGAGAGGAGAACCTCCTCCCTCTCCTTGAGCCGGTCGGAATAGCGGAGCTCCACGCGATGGCCCGGGCCGGGAACCCAGCCGATTCCCTCCCGGCGAAGGGACGGCCAGTCTCGGGTCAAGGCTTCGACCTCTTGCCGCAGGGCTTCCCCGCAGTTCGTAAACAGCGAGGTCTCGAGGCCCAGGCCGCAGAAGACGGCGGCCTGATAAAGGACTCCCCCCAGGCTTCGGAAGGAGCGGCCGTCGTCGTAGAGGATCGTGTCCGAGGTGATCGTCCCGATCAGGCCGGCCCTCAGGCTCATTTCCGCTTCACGAATAGGCCATGACGAGGGACGCTTTGAAGCGTCCCCCGTCTTTTATTCGTTTCTCAGGGCAAAATTGAGCGAGATGATCTTTTCTTCGGCGTTGTACATCCCGATGAGATAGAGGCTCTCCTTCTCGGCCTGGAACATCCCGCCCCTTTCGGCGACCATATTCATCGGAATCGACCAGCCTTCGGCTTTCAAGGCCTCGACGTAAGCGTTGACGGAGGCGACATCGATGTCCTCGACCATGACCATCCAGCTTTTCTCGGCGGCGTGGGTGCTCCGGGTCACGCCCTTGATCTTCCCGTCCTCGAACCTCAAGACGCCCTCGGGAAGGTCGTTCGGCCATGTCTTGGCCTCATAATCGATCTCTCCGACTCCTTGGGCGTCTTGGATTCTCACTTTCCCGCCGGCGAAATCGACGTCGGCCTTTCCGCCCGAGGCTTTTTCCAGGGCCCGCTCCATCATTTTCTCGGCCATCTTCTCGCTGGGCGTCCTCTTGCAGCCGGGAAGGGCCAGAAGCCCGAGGACGAGACCGAGGGACAGGAGAAGATAAGCGCTCCGACGATTCCGCATAGTCACAGCCTCCTGATAAGGAATATTCGTATTCTATTCATCTTCGCCGGAAAAGCCAAGGCCGCATCCCGGCGACTTGACCGTTTAACAGTTATATCCCTCTCTGTCCCCGATCGCAGACCGCAGACGGGAACGGCCTGTTCGTCATAAAGATTTGCCGTCCCCGCAGGCGCTCTTTGAAGAGCTCGGCGTGTCAGGCGGCGGCATGGCCGTCCGACGAAGACGCTTTTAAGACTTTGGGACCAGTGATACTGACCCCCTCGCCTCCGACCCCCGAGGGCGCCTTCCGGTTTCGGGGCCTCCCCTTTCTCGAGGGGAGGAAGGAGGGGTGAATATGGATAGTCCCATTTCTTGAGGGCGCCCCCGAAAAGGGGAGCTCCGAAACTCGTCAGCGTCTTCGAGAGTCGGAGGGGGGGCCCCCATGGCTTTGCCGAGGGGGGGAACCGACGGGACTGGTTCCCCGGGGCCGGGGTTAGAGGATGGCCATGTGCCGCCACACGCCCCGGGCAACGGATTGAAATCGGGTCCGCGTTCCGCTAGGATAGGGCTTAAGGAGCATCTCCATGAAGACCTCTCTCCGCTTGACCGCCCTCGTCGCCGGCGCGCTCGTCCTGGGCTCCGCGGCCCCGGCCCAAGCGCCGGAGGTCGCGGCCCGGCCGCCGATCCTGATCACTTCCTGCGGCCAAAGCAACGGGCCGAACATGATCAGCGTCCTCGTCCGGAGGGCCGGCCTGGAGTTCGAACTCCATCCCATGGCCGCCGCGGCCGACCTCAAGGCGAAACCCTACCAATCCCTGATCATCACCATGGGTTCGAGCCTCAAGGGCATGGGCGCGGCCGGGATCGACATCGCCGACGAGCTCCAGCGGGCCGCCGGCCTGATCGCCGAAGCCCGGAAGCTCAAGATGACCGTCTTGGGAGCCCACGTCGAAGGCATGAAGCGCCGGGCCCAGGGGGCGGAGTCCGGGGACACGACCGACGAGCAGACGATCGACCTCGTCGCCCCGCAGTCCGACATCCTACTCGTCTGGAAGGACGGCAACACGGACGGCCGGTTCACGACGATCTCCAGCCAGAAGAACATTCCCCTCGTCGAAGTCGAGAAACAGATCGACCTCGTCAAGGAGCTCGAGAAGATCTTCAAGTAGCGGCCTTGTTCGCTCTGCCGCTCCCCCTCTTGACTTTCGCCCCGGCCGCCCATAAATTAAGGCCGTCTTGAGAACGCCCATGGGGAGGGGTCAACACATGAGAAAAACGCTGGTCGGTCTGTTCCTCGTCGCCTGCCTGGGAGGCGGGTCCGCGGCCTTCGCCCAACTCACCGAACAGGACAAGGCCGAATACGAACGGTGGGAAGAGTTCCTGAAAACCGCCCAGGTCGTCGGCCAGGAGCAGTTAACGGGCTCTTTGGCCGTGACGAATCCCTGGGTCCTGACCCTCGAGAAAGACG
>VGJF01000153.1 GCA_016867585.1 Candidatus Aminicenantota bacterium
CCATTTGTCCCACATCGTGAAGAGCTTTTCGATGTCGCCCAAGGGCTCGGCGCAGAGCTTCGTCCGGCAGGCCCGGTCGTTCGGGTCGTTGCCGACGGCCTTGGCTTGGTGAAGGATGATCTCCTTGCGCGGGTCGGAGATCTCGACCGTGGTCGTCAGGTAGCCTTCGGGCATGATCGAGCGGATCGAGGCGCCCTGCCGGTCTTCGGAGTGGTTCAGGATCTCGTAGGGATTGTCCGAGCCCTTCGGTCCGAAGACGCGGGTCGAGGCGACGCAGTGGGCGTAGATGATCTGGCGGCGGGCCGTGTCGATGACCGGGTCGGAGATGTATCCCGGCCGCCCTTGGGACATGGTCGCCATGGCCACCATCGTCGCCGTCGAGGGGACGTCGCATTCGCACGCCCCGACGAGACCTTCGTTGAGGAGCTCCATGAATCCCAGGCAGGGATAGGCGTGGATGTGTCCGCCGTAGAATCCTCCCAGGCAGTTGATCGTGACGGCGTTCGCCCCGTGCTTGCGGAGGACGGCCTTCTGGCCGAGGTACATCGCCGCCGAGTTCTCGATTTCGGCCCGGGAGACGCCCTCGACGAGGGCGGCCTCGCGGATCCAGCGGTCGGCGATTGTCCGGGCTTCGTCCTTGTCGGCCGCGGCCCAGGCTTCGTTGAGCTCGGCGAAGGGGAGATAGATGACGGGGATGCCCATGACGACGGCCTCGGGCTGGGGGTCCGCGCCGCGGAAGGCGATGATCTTCGAAGCCTTCATCCGGCGGATCGTCTCGTCGGGAGGGAGGATGGAGAGGGGATCGGACTTGACGGCCAAGTCGCCGGGACGGCGGGTCGTCGCGGCCCGCGCCCGGGCGGTGGCGGCGGCGAAATCGAAGGAGGGCCCGGCGGCCTTAGCGTCGGCGAAGCATTTGACCGCCGCGGCCAGGTCGTCCATCCGCGAGGAGGCGACGAAGCCGAGATTGGGCGTCCCGACGCGGAGAAATCCGGCCGTGTAGACGAGAAAGCCGCCGCTTCCGGCATAGGCGAAATCGGCGTAAAGGACCGGCTTGCCGGAAGTGACCATGGTCTGGGCGACGCGGTTCCAGCAGTTCATCTGGACGACGAGATAGCCGTCGATGGAGGAGGAGGCGGCGTCGTCGGCGAGGATTTTCTTGGCCTGCTCTTCGCCCGCGGCCGGGGTCGGGAGGAAGGCGTAGTCGGGAAACCGGTTGGCCAACTCGGCGTTCATCCGCTCCATGACGGGGCGGAAGTCGAAGCCCTTGTTCGGCCAATCGGGAACTTCCTGGACCGGGCCGTGAAGGGCGTAGACGACGCGGATGCGGGGGCCCTTGGGGGGGGCGGACCGGCGGAAGGCGCGGAGCCAGGGAGGGGAGGCCGAGGACAAGCCGGCCGCTCCGGCGCAGGCGGCGCATCCGGATAGAAATTTCCGCCGGCTCAGACCGCCGGGATGGGCCGCGCATCCGACGGGGCCTTCGGCGTCGCGTTTTTGTCCTCTCATCTTTATCTCCTTCTTCCCGGCTTCTAAAGCAGGCTTTTAAATTCTCCAATGGTCAGGCCGGCGTCCTTGATGATTCCGGCCTCCAAAATCGTTCGCGTCTTTGCTCTCATTCTACTCTAAAACAATGACGCCGCAACAGAAATACGGGGACACACAGAAATACGGGGACACATACCATATCTGTCCACTTTTGAGGACAGATATGGTATGTGTCCCCGTATTTATCGATTGTCATTCCGGGCGGTTCCGTGCTATGAATATCTTGCCATGTTGGATGAAGAACGAGACCTCCGGGATTTCGAAATTGTCGACGACCAGACGGCCGATATCTATCGTAAAATGACGCCGGCCGGACGCCTGCAGATCGCTTTCGGACTGTGGCGATCGGCGCAATCGATGCTGATGAACATCCTTCGAGCCCAACATCCGGATTGGGGCATTGAACAAATTCAGGGGGAGGCTGCCAGGAGGATGTCTCATGGAGCCGTCTGACCTCCTTCGCCATCTGGCGCAATGTCTGGATAATTGGAAGATCTCTTATCTCATTACCGGGTCCATGGCTTCGATGGCCTATGGGGAACCGCGTTTGACCAACGACATCGACGTCGTCGTTGACCTCCGGAAAGGCGATGTGTCCCGATTGGCTAACTGTTTTCCAGAAAACGAGTTCTATTTTGACATCGAGACCGCCCGTAACGCCGTTCACCGGAAAACCCAGTTCAATATCATCCATCCGGCCTCGGGTCTAAAGATCGACCTCATTGTGGCCAAGGCCGATGATTTCGACGTCAGCCGATTTCGGCGAGCCCGTCGGCTCAAGCCGTTTGAAGATACGGAAGCGGATTTCGCCTCGCCTGAGGATGTCATCATCAAAAAGATGGAATATTATCGCGAGGGACAATCCGATAAGCATCTCCGGGATATCGCCGGCGTTCTGAAGGTTTCCGGCGACGAGATAGACAAGGAATACATCGACTTTTGGGCCGCGAAGCTCGGACTCCGCAAAATCTGGTTGCTTATTCAGGACCGAATCGCGGCAGGGGGAACATTCAGTCGATAAACCCGGCGGGCGTTTTCGCCGAGGATCAGGCGCGCGTCGGCTTCGGGAAGGTTGAGCCCGCGGATGCGGGCGACGGCTGAGCGGAGGTTGTTTTTTCCGTAGGGGGTGTCCGAGCCGAGGAGAATGCGACCCGGGCCGAAATATTCGATGGCCCGCCGGACGTGCCAGAGCGGGACCATGTTCGGCGGGGACGTGTCGAAATAGACGTTGCCGAGAAGAGAGCGGTCGGCTTCGATGAAAACATCGAGTCCGAGAAGATGGGCGATGACAAAGGTCGTTTCGGGGCGGGCGGCGATGAGCCGGAGGAGGGCGCGGGCATCCCTCCGGGAATAGAGATGGATGAAGAGGGGGAGGCCGCGCTCCGCCGCGAATAGGGCCAGAGAATGCATCTCGGGACCATCGGCGGGCACCCGATGAAAGCATTGATGGACCTTGAGGGCCTTGAACTTCCAGTCCTCGAGCCTCGCCGCGAGGCCGGCCATCGTCTCTTTGTCGGCGGGATCGACCCAGTAGGATTGGACGATCCGGTCCGGGTGGCGGCGGGCCATGGCCGCGACCTCGGCGTTCGCCCGTCCGTAGTCGACTTTTCGATTCACCCGTCCCGCCAGAAGGGCGAGGAACCGGTTTCCGACGAAGCCCAGGCGCCGTTTGCCCTGGAGGCGGGAGATGTTCGGGACGGCGTATTTCTTGGGCTCGTTGACCGGGCCGGGGGAGAGGACGACTCGGCCGACGCCCTCATCGTCCAGGATCCGGAAGATGTCTTCGGCGGCGAAAAATTCCCCCGCCGCGTGCGCATGCCCGTCAACGATCAATTATTTAACTTTGGTCCCCGCGGGGACGTCGCCCTCGATGAAGGGGATGACGGCCTTGTCGGCCACGACCGCGGCGAGCAGCATCCCGTTCGACTCGACGCCCCTGATGACGGCCGGCTTGAGGTTGACGATGACGATGATCTTCTTGCCCTCGAGACTCTCGGGCGTATACGTTTCGGCGACCCCGGCGACGATCTGCCGCTTGTCCGTCCCGACGTCGATCTGGAGCTTGAGGAGCTTTTTCGCCCCCTCGACGCGCTCGGCCTTCAGGACATGGGCGACGCGCAGGTCCATCTTGGCAAATTCTTCGTAGCTCAGATAATCCATCGTTCCCTCCGTCGTTTTGGGTTGCGGGGCGGCCTCCTCGGCCAGGAATTCCTTGACGTCGACCCGCGGGAAGAGCGGCTGGGGGGCTTTCATCGTCGCCCCCGGCGCCAGCGCTTCGAAGTCGAAGCCGGCGAAACGGGTTTTATGGATCGACCCTTCCTCGCCCAGCAACTCCCAGATTTTTTGGGCGGAGCCAGGCATGACCGGGGCGACGAGGACGGCGACGCCCCGGATCGCGGCCGCCGCCTGCCGGAGGACGCGCCCTAACCGGCCTCTCCGCGCCGGGTCTTTGGCTAATTTCCAAGGTTCGTTGTCGGCCAGGTATTTGTTGACCAGGCTGACGTAGGCCCAGATCTCCTCAAGCGCCCGGTTGATCGCGAATTCCTCGTAGTGGGCCAGGGCCCGCTCTTTCATCTCTTCAAAAGCGGTCCGGATCCGGTCGTCGGCCTCGCTCACCTCGCCGAGTTCGTCGATCTTTCCGCCGAAATACGACCGGACCATGGTCAAGGTCCGGTGGACGAGATTCCCCAGGTCGTTCGCCAGGTCGCTGTTCACCCGGTGGAGGAAGCCTTCGTGGGAGAAGTTCCCGTCGAGCCCGATCGGAATCTCCCGCATGAGGAAATAGCGCAGGGGGTCCGGCCCGACGGCGTCGAGGATGACGTAGGGGTCGAGGACGTTGCCCTTGGACTTGGACATCTTGGCCTCGTCCTTGAGCCACCAGCCGTGGCCGAAGACGCAGCGCGGCGGCTCGAATCCGCCGGCCATGAGGAACGCCGGCCAGAAGATCGCGTGGAAGCGGAGGATGTCCTTGCCGACGAGATGGACGGCCGGCCAGAACTTTTCGAGCTGCCCCATGTTCCAATCGTAGCCGATCCCGGTCACGTAATTGTGGAGGGCGTCGAACCAGACGTAGATCGTGTGGGCCGGGTCGCCGGGGACGGGAACGCCCCACTTGACCGTCGTCCGGGTGATGCTCAGGTCCTTGAGGCCGCCGCGGACGAAGCTCTCGACCTCGTTCATCCGGCTGGCGGGCCTGACGAAGTCGGGCCGGGCGGCGTAGAGGTCCAGCAGCTTCTCCTGATAGGCCGAGAGCCGGAAGAAGTAGGTCTCCTCGGAGACGACGACGGACTTCTTCCCGCAGTCGGGGCAGCATTTGTGGCCGTGCGCGTCCGCCGAAACGTCCTCGGCCAGGAAGTTCTCGTCCGAGACGCAGTACCACCCTTTGTATTCGCCCTTGTAGATGTCGCCCTTCTCGAGGAGTCGGGCGAAAAGCTTCTGGACCCCCTTCTCGTGGAAGTCCATGGTCGTCCGGATGAAAAAGTTGTAGTCGATCTCGAGGGCTTTCCACAAGCCTTGCGCCCGTCCGACGACGGCGTCGGCCAGGGCCTTGGGCGTCGTTCCCTTTTCGGCCGCGGCCTTCTCGATTT
The DNA here is from genome assembly GCA_016867585.1 of Candidatus Aminicenantota bacterium. Classification (GTDB taxonomy): domain Bacteria; phylum Acidobacteriota; class Aminicenantia; order Aminicenantales; family UBA4085; genus JAAZPG01. The sequence goes on from VGJF01000153.1 coordinate 5,130, forward strand.
TTTGGCCGTGTTCGTCCGTCCCGGTGAGGAAGAAAACCTCGGCCCCGGCCATCTTCTTGTAGCGGGCCAGCGTGTCGGCGATGATCGTCGTGTAGGCGTGGCCGATGTGGGGGACGTCGTTGACGTAGTAGATCGGCGTCGTGACGTAGAACGTGGGCTTGGCGGCGCGCGCCGCCGGCGTCTCAGGCATCTTTCCCCCCCGCCCCCGTCAAGCCGCCGCGGATGAGGGTGATGGCCTCGGCCCGGGTGACGGGATTCGTCCGGAACGATCCCCGGACGGCGGAGGTCACGGTGATCGATTTGGGCTTCTTGGCCCCGCGCATCGACATGCACATATGCTCGGCCTCGATGACGACCATGACGCCCAGCGGATCGAGGTGCTCCATGATCAGGTCGGCGACCTGCTTGGTCAGGCGCTCCTGAACCTGGAGGCGGCGGGAGAGGCTTTCGACAACCCGGGCGATCTTCGACAGGCCGACGATCCGCCCCTCCTTGGGGATGTAGGCCATATGGGCGACGCCGGCGAAGGGGAGGAGGTGGTGCTCGCACATCGAGTAGAGGGGGATATTCTTGACGAGGACCATTTCGTCGTGCTTCTCTTTGTGGACGGTCTTGAGGTGGATCTCGGGATTCTCATGGATCCCGCCCAAGATCTCGGCGAACATCCGGGCAACGCGCCGCGGCGTCTCCCGGAGGCCCGGACGCCGCGGGTTCTCGCCCGCGCCCCGGAGGATGAGGCGCACGCCGCGCTCGATCCGGCCGAGGTCCATGGCCGGGCCCGGGCGCGCCCTCGGCTTCGTTTCGGCGGCCATGGTCAGCCTCTCCTCGAGTGTTCGGCGGCCGCCCGCCGGAGAATGTCCTTGACCGGAAGCCCTTTGGCCCTGGCGACCTTGAGTCCGTCCTCGAACTCCGGCTGGGCGTTGAGGACGCGGCTGTCGAGGCGGGCGACCTTGACCCGGACCGCGTGCCCGAAGACGCGGACGGTTTCGACCGACCGTTCCAGGGCCCGGCGTTCGACGGGAAAATACCGGACGCCGATCGAGGTCGTCTCCTCGAAGACCGCGGCGATGAGCCGGTCCAGGCGGGCGAGCTCGACGAGGACGGTCAGCTGCGTCGCCAACCGGCTTTTTTTCATCACGATCGGGGTCAGGAAGGCGTCCAGGGCCCCGAGCTCGAAAGCCCGGTCCATGAAAGCCCCGAGGACCTGCGGATTGGCGTCGTCGATCGTCGCCTCGAGGAGATAAACGCCCTTTTCCGGGGCGAAGGAGGCGCGCTCTCCGTAAAAAACCCGGAGGATGTTCGGCAGTCCGGGGTGGTCGCGGCCTCCGGCCCCGCAGCCGATCCGGTCATAAGTCAGTTCGGGGAAGGGGAGGAACTTCCGGGCGAGCGTCTTGACGATGGCCGCCCCGGTGGGCGTGACGAGCTCGGCCTTGGCGTGGGCCGAGTAGACGGGCACGCCGCGCAGAAGCTCGGCCACGGCCGGCGGCGGGACGGGCAGGACGCCGTGGGAGGTCTCGACGTAGCCCTCGCCGACGTTGAGAGGCGAGCAATAGAAATCGCCGATTTTGAGCTCCTCGGCCAGCCAGGCGGTCCCCAGGACGTCGACGAAGGCGTCGTCGGCCCCGGCCTCGTGGAGATGGACATGGTCGAACGGCTCGCTGTGGACCTTGGCCTCGGCCCGGAAGAGGTTCTCGAATACGGCGAGGCCGCGCTCCCGGACGGAAGGGGAGAGCGGGGCTTTCTTAATGAACCGCTCGACGTCGTCCCACCGGCGGGCGGGGGAGCCTTTGCCCAGGACGGCGACGTCGACCTTGAGGCCGCGCATGTGGGAGCGCTCGACCTCGCGGATTTTGATCCGCACCGGGAGACGGAGAGAGGCCATGGCCTTTTTGAACCGGGCCGCCGAGACGGGGCCCAAGTCGATGAGCCCCCCGAGGATCATGTCGCCGCTCAGCCCGGCCTTGGCGTCGAAATAAACGAATTTCATGCGCTAAGAATATCATAAAAGAGAGACCGTTTGAAAAATACGGGGACACATAACTTATCTGTTCGAAAACGGACATATAAGATGTGATCTTCGAAGAGTCAAATCTCGATGAAACGCGTCCAATCCAAGCCTAATTGCTTAACGGCTGCCTTGAGCGTTCCGATTTTAAGCTCCATGATCGGGAAGGATCGTCCCTAATCCGGACTGTGGATTCACCCATTTACGATGAGAGCCGCCCCGCCTTCGGGTAATTTCGCGGCATCCGAGCGCGGCGAGCCTACGCGCGGCCTCCCGATATCTCATCGCGCGTGGACGAGCGTTTCAAACCAAACCGGCCTGTCAGGGCCTTCGATCTCCTCGGCAGGAAAACGTTTGCCCAGGTCCTCGTAAAGCTCCTTAGCCGCTTCGACGGCGTCTTTGACGGTTTCCTCTAAATCGACGATATCGTCAATCTCTGTGATCAGCTCGGGGATAATGGGAGAACGGACAATCCATCCCCCCTCTGATGCCGGTTCTAAAACCAGGGGAATCTTGAAGAAGCGCGCCATCTTTTTTACTCCGTGCATCTTCTATATTGAGTCTAATGAGAAAAAAATACAAGTTTAAAATTCATGGAAATACAGGGACACATACCTTATCTGTCCACTTTTGAGGACAGATAAGGTATGTGTCCCCGTATTTGTCGGGAGTTCTGCCGCCGGCGGCGGTTGAAGGAACGACAGTTCTATGTCTGGCAACGGCGACTCAAAGAAAGTCGGCGGCCGTGTGGCCCAGGCGGCCAGCCGACCTTCGCCTTGGTCAGCGAGGATCCGGGAGAGCTCGCCTCCGGCATCGAGCTCGTCCTCCGTTCCGGAGTGCGGATTCGGATCGGCCGGGGGGTGGACGAGGCGACGTTGCGGACGGTCTTGGCCACGGCCGACCCGCAGCCATGCTGAGTTTTCCGGCGGCGATCAAAGTCTACCTCTGCACGGTCGCCTGCGACATGAGGCGCAGTTTCGACGGGCTGTCGATGATGGCCGAACATCTCATCCGCTGCGACCCCTACGCCGGCCATCTTCTGGTTTTTTGCAACCGGCGGAGCGACCGGATCAAAATCCTGTATTGGGAC
>VGJF01000154.1 GCA_016867585.1 Candidatus Aminicenantota bacterium
AAACGGCCTCCGGATTGTCTATAATAGCGCCCGAGGTGGAGTCCGGCATGACCGCGAAGACGCCGGCCGTGGCCGTCATCCTGGCCCGTCCGGAGAGCCCCGAGAACATCGGCCTCGTCGCCCGGGCGATGAAGAACACGGGATTCGCCGACCTCCGTCTGGCCGGCTTGCCCCGGCTGAGCCCGCGGGCGCGAAAGACGGCCGTCCATGCCGAGGAGATTCTCGGGCGGGCGCGGTGCTTTCCGGACGTCGCCTCGGCCGCGGCCGACTGCGGCTTCGTCTTCGCCGCGACGGCCAAACCCCGGGCGCAATTCCCCTGCCTCCCGATGGCCGAGGCCGTGGCCTCGATGCGGCGCTTCCCTCCGGCCGTGCGCCTCGGGCTCCTCTTCGGCAACGAGCGGACGGGCCTCTTGACGGACGAGCTCCTCCACGCCAACGCCGTTTTCACGATTCCCCAGGCCGGGCGGCAGCCGTCCTACAACCTGGCCGCGGCCGTCCTCCTGACGCTCTTCGCCCTCTATGCCGCCGAAATGCCGCCGTCTCCCGTTGTCGGAGAACGGCCGATCCCCCGCCGCGAGCAGGAAGCGACGATCCGGCTGATTCTCGAAAAATTGGCGGCCAAGGGGTTCATCCACGGCCGCAACCGCCGCCACGTCACGGTCATGATCCACGAGCTCTTCGGGCGCCTGGCCATGACCGACAAGGACCGCCGGCTGCTGCTGGCCGTCTTCACCAAGGGGGTCGAGGCGGCGACGATTCCCGATAAAGGAGCGAACGATGTCCGTCCCTGAGATCCAGGTCGCCTTTCCCGGCGGGCTCAAGGTCAACGCGGAGTACCGGGGTTTCACGATCGCCACCGACCAGCCGGTCCGCGACGGCGGGGAGGGGGGCGCGCCGGCCCCCTTCGACCTCTTCCTGGCCTCCCTGGCGACGTGCGCCGGCTATTATGTCCTCGCTTTTTGCCGGCCGCGCGAGATCCCGACCGACGGCCTCGGGCTGACCATGCGGATGGAAAAAAACCCGGAGACGAAGATGATCGGCCGGATTGCGATCGCGATCAGCCTCCCGCCGGGATTTCCCGAACGCTATAAGGAAGCCGTCGTCCGGGCGGCCGAGGCCTGCGCCGTCAAGGCCCACATCCAAAAGCCTCCCCTCATGGAGGTCATGGCCGAAATCCGGCCGGCCTAAGGGCGTTCCTTCCAGACCTCGGGCAGCCAGAGGTAGTAGAAGCCCGTTTTGAGGGAGGGGAGGAGGCCGTCCAGGCCCTTGACGTCGAGCGGCGGCAGAGTTCCCATGACTCCGGCATAGAGGTTCGTCTTCGATTTGGGGTAATACGTGTAGGCGACGACCTTCGCGGCCCGGAGTCCGGCCAGGGCCCGGGCTTCCTCGAGAGCCGCCTCGAAGTAGCCGAGGCCGTCGATGAGCTTCGCCTCGAGGGCTTGGCGGGCGGTGAAAATCCGTCCGTCGGCCAGCGGCCGGAGGGCCTCCGGGGTCAGCTTCCCCTGACGTCCCTTGAGGACGACCTCGAGGAATCGTTCGTGAAATTCGTCGTTGATGGTCTGGAACGATCTCCGTTCCTCCTCGGTCATCGACCGGAACGGACTTCCCGCGTCCTTCATCTCGCCGGACTTGACGACCTCCATCCGGAAGCCGACCTTGTCGAACAGCCGTTCGAGGCTCGGGAAGACCGAGATGACGCCGATGCTGCCGGTGATCGTCGACGGATGGGCCAGGACGAGGTCGCAGGCCTGGGCGATGTAGTATCCCCCCGAGGCCGCCAGGCTCATCATCAGCCCGACGACGGGCCGCCGGGTTCGTTCCTTGAATTTCAGGATCTCGTGGTAGATGATGTCGCTGGCCGTCACCTCGCCGCCGGGCGTGTCGAGGCGGAGGATGACGGCCTTGACGAGGGGGTCCGCGGCGGCCTTCTCGAGGCGGACGAAAATCTTGGAGAGGATGTCCCCTTCCCGGGAGAGGCCCGAGGCGGCGACGGAGGCGATCGTCCCGTCGACGTCGAGGACGGCGACCTTCTCGGCGGCCGGGCTGGGGACGAGGACGACCTCGGCGAGGGCGGGCGTCCCCAGGAAATCGATATTGATCCGCGGGGCGCAGGCCGCGGCGCCCAGGACGGCCGCGGCGGCCGGCAGGAACAAGGCTTTCCGCATGAGAATCTCCTCTCCCCTTCATTATACCAGCATCCCGTTCCGGAGGCCGAGGCGGAAAAGAAAGGGGAAAAGGCGCGGCCTAGGCGACGGGGGCTTTCCTCTTCGGACAGATGACCCGGAGGGCCTTGGGCAAGACGCTCATTTCGACATGGTCATGGACTTCGATCGCCTCGCCGTTGTACTGGATATGGAGGTCCCGGCCGCGAAAGAGGATCCGCCTGACCTTGTAGTGGCGGAGAAGCTTCTGGAAAACGCCGAAGTAGATCAGAGGAAGGTTTAAAAGATAGGTCGTGGCCCGGATGTCGAACAGGGTCACGTCGAGAAAGCCGTCGTTGATCCGGGCGAAGGGGGCGATGAGCCAGCTGTAGCCGAAATGGTTGGTCTTGTTAACGACGACGTCGAAGAGCTTGCGGCGGATGACTTTTCGCTCGAACGGGCGCCGGCGGTCGTCGAGACCGTCGATGAGCTCGATTTCCATGACGTCCCGGGAGGTCGTGAAGAGGGACAGCCCGGCCAGAAGATGGCCGATGAGCCCGGGGATGAGCGACTGCTCCTTGAGCTGGACGACCCGGCCGATCGCCCCGACGCTGACGAAATTGGCGATCCGCCCCTCGACGCTGATGAGGTCGATCGGCCGGGGTTCCCCGCGGACGAGGGCCCGGACGGCCCGGCGGAGCTTTTTCGGGATCCGGAGGGAGGAGCTGAAGGCGTTCCCGCTGCCGAAGGGGATGACGCCGAGGACGACGTCGGACAGGCGGCCGGCGTTGGCCAGGCCCTGCATGACGTCGGCGATCGTGCCGTCGCCGCCGAAGACGATGAGGATCTCGTTGTCCCGGGCCAGCCGTTCGGCCTGGGCGATCATCCCGGCCTTGTCATAGACCCTGTCGTGGACGCAGCCGGAGAAGTGTTTGTCGACGAAGGCCCGGAGCTTGGGACGGCGCAGCCAGCGGCCGTTGGCCGCCAGGGGATTGACGATGAGGGCCACCTTTTTCGCGGCGAAAGGAAAGGGGAGGCGTTTTTGAAGCACGGCTATGGCCGGCCAGGATTCGGGACCCGGACCTTTTCCGGACGGAGGGGGTCGAACCTCCCGTTCCCGTCGATGTCGACGAAGATCGGATTCGTGATCGCATAAGGGAGGGAGGCGTTCGGGGCCAGCCCGTCGACGGTCGGCTTCTGGACGACGGGATAGAGCGAGCGCCGGCCGAGGACCTCGACGACGACGGCTCCGTCGCGGTCGAAGACCAGGCTGAAGACCCGGCGGAATCTCTCGGGGGCTTTCCCGTCGTCGTGGACGGGGAAGACGACTCGGCGCTCCCCGTTGACGATGACCCGGACTTCGTCGACGGCCACCCAAGGCGCCCCGGAGACCGCGATCTCCATGGTCACGGCCCCGCCTTCGGCCCTGATCGTTTCGCCGGGCCGGGCCTTTCCGTTGAGCCGGACGTCGACCAGGGGGCCGTTGGTCGCGAAGGACCTTCCTTGTTTGAGAGCCCGGAGAAAAGCCGCCGGATCGAAGGCCTCGCCCTTCCCCCCCTCATAGGCGACATAGGTCCGGGAATACCCGGGCTCGCCGGAGGCGATCCCGTGGGCGTCGGAAGAGCCGATGATGGGGAAGTAGTAGCCCCGGTTGAGAAGATTGAGCCAGTCCTCGACGGCCTCCTGGTTGCCCCGGAAAAAGTTGGGGCCGTTGAGCCCCTCGAAGAGGTCGAAGGAGAGGTCGAAGCCGGCCGAAGCTTTCTCGGCCGTCTCCTTGTCGAGCTCGAAGTTGTTGAAATAGCCGAGGTCTCCGGCCCGAGGATGGTTGATCATGAGAACGGCCCCGGGATGGGCCTCCCGGGCGAGACGGAAAAGGGTCGCCGGGTCTTCCGGGTCGACCGGAACCGCGCCCGCCTGGGGGTGGCCTTCGACCCGTGCGGCCGGAAGGACATTGGCGTGGAGGACGCCGCTCCGGGTCAGCTCGTATCCCGGGAGAACGGCGAGGAGCTTCTCGTAGCCGAGCTTCTGAAGGGGTTCGGCGTAATCGATGATGACGTTGTGGTCGGTGGCCACGGCCACATCCAGGCCTTCGGCGACGACGGAGCGGAGCCGTTCGGCGGCCGACATGTGGCCGTCCGAGGCGATCGTGTGGAGATGGGGGTCGAGGGAGACGAAGCCGGGCGCCCGGACGATCCGGTCGACGGTGAAGACGAGGCTCTGAAGGTCGTCCTTGAGGACTTCGACGGCGCGGATGTCCCGGTCGTACTCCGGACCTCGGGCCGCGAAGACGAGATAGTGGCCGACCGGGAGCTTGACCTCGAGGCCGGCCTCGGGGGGATAGACGGAATTCTTGACCGTTTCGAAAGCCCGGCCGCTTGCCCTCGGATTCTCGGGCCGGAAGTACGGCGACTTCGTCGGGTCGAGGCCGAGGAAGGTGACTTTTCCGGGAACGGCTTCGCCCCGCCCGTCGCGGATCTTGACCCGGAGGGCGCCCAGGGAGGAGTTTTCGACGACGACGAGGTTGTCGGCCCCGGGTTTGACGACGATGTTCCGCTCCCGGACGGCGGGAAAAAAGTTGGCCCGGAGGACGTAGCGGCCGACCGGGAGGGTGACCTTGGTCGCGAACGGCTCCTCGAGAAAGGTCCGGAAAAAGACGGCTCCCGTCTCGAACTCCCGGACGATGACCTCGAGGGACGGCCCCTCGACGTTCTTGAAGGCCAGGATCGCCTCGGCCGTCTCGAGGTCGAGCGTCAGGGCGAGCTCCCGCAGAAGCGGCTCATGGTCCCGGTCGACGGCCAGGACGTAGCGAACGGTGAAGGATGCGCCGGGTTTGAGCGTCCCCGGGCTCCGGCGTTCCCCCTCATCGACCGGATTGGGATTGTGCCAGGAGAGGTAATGGCCTTTCCGGGGGAAGATCCGGTAGTTGAGTTTGGGGAAGGCGTCCCGGTGATAGGGGCTGAACGAGTAGCTGTGGTCGGCGCTGAAGGCCAGGGAATAGCCGAAGTCCTTGAGCTCGGACAATCCCGTATTCGTGACGACCGAGACGAGCTCGACGCGGCCCCGGCCGGGGGGTACGGCGTAGGTCGTCTTGACCGCGGCCCGGCCCCAGCCGGGTTTCTCGAAGACGCCGGCGCACTCGATCGTCGGGCTGCCGTCGTCCGCCCTCCGGCCCGGCGCCGCCTGGGCATAGGTCATCCACTCGGTCTTGCCTTTGATCCGGAAGGCCGGAGCCCCGATATTAAGAGTCCCCTCGAGTTTCCGGCCGGCCGGGACGAAGCCGAGGAGGCTTCCCATGGCGTTCGGAGCGGGATACTTCATCGGGCTGAGGAGCGGCCTGGCCGTCCCGCCGACGAGGACCAGGGTCGACCCGTCGCTGATCAGAATGTCGTCCGGCTTCCAAAGCGGGCAGAAGGCTTCGGGCAGGTCGGATTCGGACCGGATGACCTTGACCTGAACCTCGGCCTCGGGCCGGGCCGGGGAAGGGAAGATGAAGACGATCGTCAGAACCAGGAACGCGACCGGTGATTTCATCGCATCCTCCTCCCGATTAAGATATAATATTTCGTCCGAATTTGCTACAATCGGCCCCCTGGACTGACCGATGGAAACGCCCTTTTCGGCCGGGGAGAAAATCATCGCCGTCCGCGGGCGGCGGTTTCTCCTCAAGGTCGAAACTTCCTCCGAGTCGGCCGACTACCGGAAGTACGACGACCTCCGCGAGGCCGTCTGGGGTTTTCCCGAAGACCATCTCGCCGGGACGCGGAACCTGATGTGCGAAAACTACCTCCACGAAGGGGGGAGCCTGTTCCTGGCGGCCTATGTCGAGGATGCCGGCGGGGGATTCGTCGAAGACGCGGGCCATCTCGTCGGCTTCGCCTATGGGTTCATCGGGGTCAAAGATAAAAGCGTGGCCTTCAAGTCGGCCGATAACCTTCGGTTCTACTCCCAGTACACGGGCGTCCTCCCGGCCTGGAGGGGATTCGATCTGGGAGGGGCGCTCAAGGAGCTGCAGGCGGAGGTCCTCAGCGGGGACTGGGGGGTCTTCGAGGTCGTCTGCACCTTCGATCCCCTGACCGGAGTCAACGCCCGGCGCAACATTCACCGCTTCGGGATGCGCGTCCTCGAGTACCGGGCCGCGACGTACGGGGAGTACGGCGGCCGTCTCAACCGGAAGGACATACCCTCGGACCGGCTTTTCATGTCCTGGGACCTTCGGCCGCCGGCGCCGCGGCCGGCTTTGGACCTCGAAGCCGTCCGGGGCGGCGGCCGGGAGACCGTGAAGGTCGAGGTCTTGAGCGCCGCGACCCGGTCGGGGAGGGTCGACCTTGAAGTCGTCCGCGAAGTCGACCTCTCCGGACGGCCGCCTTTCCGGATCGTCCGCGTTCCGGCTGATTTCTATCGGCTCCTCCGGGAGACCGATGTCGACGACCCGGCGATCCGCCGGATTCCCCTGGAGTGGCGGATGGCCGTCCGCCGTGTTTTTCAAGATTCGCTGGCCGAAGGCTACGAAGCCGTCGATTTTGTCGACCTCCCCGGCGTCTCCCCCGCCCGCTGGGCTTACATCCTGGGCGGGATCGAGGTCGGCCCAAAACCGCAAGGAGGTTCCTGATGCTCCATCCGAGACTCATCGCGGCCCTTTCGGCCGCATGCCTTTTGAGCCTGGCCGCCTGCACCGCGGCGAAGACGCCGGCCCGCCTTGACGAGGCCTCCCTGGAGGCGAAGGCGATGGCCATCCATGACCGGATCCTCAGCCTCGACACCCACGCCGACACGCCTGGCAACATGCTCCGGCCCAATTGGGATATCGGCCGGCGCCACGTCGCCGGACAGCCGGGGAGCGGCCAGATCGACCTTCCCCGGATGAAGGAAGGGCGGCTGGACGCCCTCTTTTTCGCGGCTTTCGTCGGCCAGGGGCCGCTGACCGCCGAAGCGTATGCCAAGGCCCGGGACCGGGCCTTTCTCCAGATCGAGGCCGTGGACAAGATGTGCGCCGCGTATCCTCAACTCATCGGCAAGGCGGCGACGCCGGCCGAGGCCTTCCGCCTCAAAAAGGACGGCCGGCTGGCGGCCTTCGTCGGCCTGGAGAACGGCTATCCGATCGGGACCGACCTTTCCCTTGTCGAGGCCTTTGCCCGGAGGGGGGTCCGCTACATCACCCTCTGCCACTCGGCGGACAATCAGATTTGCGACAGCGCCACCGACCGCCGCGACCCCGAAGACAGGGGCCTGTCGGATTTCGGCCGGGAGGTCGTCGCCGCCTGCAATCGCCGGGGGATCATGGTCGACGTCTCCCACATTTCGGACCGATCGTTCTTCGACGTCCTCCGGGCGAGCCGGGCTCCGGTCATCGCCACCCATTCCTGCTGCCGGGCCCTCTGCGACAATCCCCGCAACCTGTCCGATGAGATGATCCGGGCCCTGGCCCGCAACGGCGGCGTCCTCCAAGTGTGTTTCCTCTCGGGGTATCTTCGGCCGCCCAAACCCAATCCGGAGCGGGAGAAAGCCCTCAAGGACCTCGAGGCGAAATACGGTCCCCGCCGGAGCCTGGCCGCCGTGGCCGACGAAGGCCTCCGGGCCAAAGCCATGGCGGAATACCAGGCCGTGAACCGGAATTTTCCCGAGGAAAGGGCGACGGTCTCGGACATCGCCGACCACATCGACCATATCGTCAAACTCGTCGGGCTCGACCATGTCGGCATCGGGACGGACTTCGACGGCGGCGGGGGAGTCGACGGATGCTCCGATGTGAGCGAGATGTTTCGGGTGACCGTGGAACTTCTCCGTCGCGGATATGTCGAAGCGCAGGTCAGGAAAATTTGGGGCGAAAACACGATGCGTGTCCTTGGCAAAGTTATCGAGATTGCTGAAAAATCCTGACAAGTAAAAAATCTTTACATTCTTTGGCTTCTTCCCGATAATAATATCCGACATGCCGTTTGGCATGAAGATTGCTACCTTATCAACCCGGGTTCCGGGAAAGCCAGATCGTATGCCGATTTTGAAAACAACGAGGTTGAGCGCGGTCTTTTTGTTCATCCT
>VGJF01000155.1 GCA_016867585.1 Candidatus Aminicenantota bacterium
CAACCAGGCGATCTTCGAGAAAGCGGCCGCCGAAACCGGCCTTCTCGGCATGGGGACGACCCTCGTCGCCGCCGTGGTCGAAAGGCGGAGGGCGAGCGTGGCCAATGTCGGCGACAGCCGGGCTTATCTCCTCCGCCGCGGCGAACTTCGGCAGATCACTCAGGATCATTCCTGGATCGGCGAACAGCGGCGGCGAAAGCTCCTTTCGGAAAGCGAAATCGAAAATTCTCCGTTCAAGTCCATGATCACTCGGTCGCTGGGATTCCAGGAGGCCGTTGAGGCCGACCTCTTCGACCTCGAGCTCTGGGAAAAGGACTATCTACTCCTCTGCACGGACGGGCTCCACGGCGCCCTTCCGAAGAAAAAAATCATCAAGACGTTCAAGCGCCATCGGAAGGCCAGGGACATCTGCCCCGTGCTGATCCGTTCGGCCAAGGAAAGCCGGGGCGACGACAACATCACCGCGGTCGTGGCCGGCTTCATGGACGGCAAGCCCGGAGTCAAGGCCTCGCTCTCCGATACCGTCAGGCTCGACGCTTGGCCGAAGGCGACGGCGTGAATCGCCGACGGGAGACGGCATGAGGCGTGCGCCGCGATCCTCGCTCATAGGGCGCCTTTTGGCAGCCGTCGTCTTTTTCCTCCCCCGGCCGGCGGTAGCGGAAGCCGTTTCGGTGTCCCTCCAGCGGATTGACCTCAGCGCCCTGCCCGACATCCGCCTCTATTTTTCGGTCGGCGACCTCCAAGGGAACTCCATCCTAGGCTTGACCGAGCGCGAGCTGGCCTTGCTCTGCGACGGCGCCCCCCAGAAAGTCGTCTCCCTTCACTCGGCCCTCCAAGGCGGCGAATCGTTGTCCGTGGCCCTTCTGTTCGACCGGAGCGGAAGCATGATGTCGGCCCTCGACCGGACGAAGGACGCGGCCGTCGATTTCATCCGCCGCCTCAGCCGAGACGATGAGGTCGCCGTCGTCAGTTTCGACCATACCATCCGGGTCGAAGCTCCATTGGCGCCGGACAAGGCGGCGGGGGAGAAGGCCGTCCGGGCGATTCCCCTCGGGCTGAACACCTCCCTGTTCGACGCCATCGAGGTCGCCCTGGGGCTTCTCAAAAACAGATCGACCAAGCGCCAGGCGGTCGTCATCCTCAGCGACGGTATCGATACGAGGAGCCGGCGGACGAAGGAGGAGGTCCTCGCCCAAGCCAAATCCCAGGGAGTTCCCCTCTACACGATCGGCCAGGGGGCGAAACTCCGGCGGGACGTCCTGGGAGTGCTCGCGTCCGAATCCGGGGGACTGTTCTTCGAGGCCGACGGTCCGGAAGACCTTCTGGCCCTCTATCAGAAAATCGGGGAACGGCTCCAAAACCAGTATGTCCTTGTTTTTCGGCCGGCTTTCGGGGTCGACGAAAAATGGCACACCCTTGAAATCCGTTATGCCCCGTCCACCTCGCCTCCCGCCTCGACCAGCCGGGAATTCATCGCTTCGTCCGGACCGGGCGTGAGCGCCAGCACCCTCGACCAGCTCGAGCGCCGCCTTCGCGAACGGGAGCGGATCGTCTGGGCCGGGGGAGGGGCGGCGGCCGGCCTCCTCCTGGGCTTGCTGCTGATGGCCCTTCTGAAAACCTTGAGGTCGGACCTCCGTCTCGGGTTCGGGGCGTGGCTCGGGGTGATTTTCTTGGCCTCTGTCCTGGGCGGCCTCGTCGGCGTCATCCTCAAATCCTTCCCATAGGCGGGATCCCATGGCGGTAGGCAGGATCGGCAAATACACGATCGTCGGCGAGCTCGGAGCCGGAGCGATGGGCGTCGTGTACAAAGCCGTCGATCCCTATATCGGCCGGACCGTGGCCATCAAGACGATCCGGTTCGAGCTCCTCACCAACGCCCAACAGCGCGAGGAGGCCCAGACGCGCTTTCTCCGGGAGGCTCAGTCGGCCGGCAATCTGTCCCATCCCAATATCGTCACGATTTACGACGTCGGCGAGGATCAGGGATTGACCTACATCGCCATGGAATACGTCGAGGGCCGGAGCCTCGAAGACATCCTCCAGGCCCGACAACCCTGGGAGCCGGGCGCGGCGGTCAACCTCATCATCCAGATCGCCGAGGGGCTGGACAGCGCCCACCGCAAGGGCATCGTCCACCGCGACATCAAGCCGGCCAACATCCTCGTCGACGGGGAAGGACGGCCGAAAATCGTCGATTTCGGCATTGCCCGGATCTCTTCGTCCAATCTCACCCAGACGAGCATGGTCATGGGGACGCCGTTCTACATGTCCCCCGAACAGGTCGCCGGCAAAAGAGTCGACCATCGGGCGGATATCTTCGCTCTCGGGGCGATGTTCTACGAAATCCTTTCCCTCGAGAAGCCCTTCGGCGGCGACACCTTGACGACGGTTATCTACAAAATCATGAGCGAGGCGCCGCCCCCGCTTTCCCAGGTCGCCCAAGGGATCCCGGCCGTCCTCGACGCGGTCGTCGAGAAGTCCTTGGCCAAGGACCCCGAGGCCCGGTACCAGAATTGCCGGGAACTCATTTACGACCTGCGCCAGTGCGCCGCCTCGCTGGGCTATGCCGTCGAGGCCGTCGAGGCTCCGGCCATCGGTCCGCCCGCCCCGGTCCAAGACAGAAAGCGACGGAGAGCCGAACCTAAGACACTTCCCGATGCTCCACTTCCGGCCACCGTCGTTCAGTCCGCTTCCGACGGATTGGTCATCGAGCCGAGCCGCCGTCCCCTGATCATCGTTCTGGCCTTGATGCTTTTTGTCGTCGCCGCCGTTGTCGTCGGCCTTCTGGTCATCGGGAAGAAGCCGGGAGGGACGTTGGCCCAAGGCGGGGGAGGAGGGGGTCCGGCCACGGGGCCGACCGCCCTTTCGGACGCGCCGGGCGGCACTTTGGACCCGGGGCCGCCTCCGCCGGAGGCGGCCGAGAAGAAGCCGGCTGACAAACCGGCCTCTGAGCCGAGGAAAGGGGAAACTCGAGGGCCTCGGCTAATCCGAGAAGTTCCGGTCGTCTATCCCGAGGTCGCGCGGCTGGCCAGGGTGGGCGGCGAAGTCGAAGTTTTGGCGTCCATCGGTCTTGACGGCCTGGTCCATGAGATCGCGGTCTTGAAAAGCATCCCTCTTCTCGACCAGGCGGCGATCGAGGCCGTCCGGAATTTCGTCTTCGAACCGGCCCTCCGGGAAGGCGCGGCCGTCGAATCAACGGCCGAACTGACCTTGACCTTCACCCTTCCGGCCGAGCCCCCCCCGTCCAAGGAAAAAGCCGGACCGCCGAAAACGGAAAAAACCGATCCTCCGAAGGTCGAGCCTGTCGAACCGCCGGCGAAAAAAGGGGTGACGAGGTCGGCCCAAATCCTCCAGCGGACCGAACCCGAGTATCCCGACCTGGCCCGTCAAACCCGGATCGAAGGAGATGTGGACGTCCAGGTGACGATCGGGCCTACGGGCCGGGTCGAACGGGCGGTCGTCGTCAAAGGCGTGGGCCTTCTCGATGAAGCGGCTCTCAAGACCGTTCGCCGGTGGACGTTCGAGCCGGCTCTTCAAGAGGGAGTTCCCGTCTCCTCGTCCATGATCGTCTCTGTTCCTTTCCGTCTGGGGACATCGACGACGAAGATCGAGCCGAACAAGCCGACGAAGATAACGACGCCGGAGGGCGATCCCGGCAAACCGATCCCCCCGCGGGGAGAGATGTCTCGGGCCGAGTTGGCCGCGGCCGAGGCGGCCAAGGCCGGCGAAGCCCTCGCGGCGAAGAACTTCCGCTCGGCGGCCGAGGCCGCCAGGAGAGCCTTGGCCATCGACGCGTCTTTGCCGGAAGCCCAGTCGATCCTGACCAGTGCCCTGATCCAGCTCGCCCCGGCCGAAATCAAAGGCCTCATCGATCAATATGTCCTCAGCCTGCGAGTCAAACAGACGGCCGACTTCTACCGCCTCCGGGCCGCTCCGGCCCTCGCCTCCAGAGTCCAGAAGGACATCGATGCCCTCATGGCCGCTTACGATCAGATCCAGGCTACGGCTGCGAATATCAACCTCGACCTCAAGGAGATGCGCTACCCGAATTACCGGGCCCGGGTCTCTTTCGTCCATCAGGTCACCGGCGTGTCCAAGCAGAAGGGCGTTCGGGATACGCTCTTCGACGGCCGTTATATCTGGAGGCTCGAGCTCCAAAAAGATTCCTGGATCATTCTCGACATAGCCTACGAGAGCGCCCGCTGATCATTCGATGACGGCCGGCCGGGCCGAGGAGGCGAAACGGCCGCGGGCATAGGTCATTCCGGCGGCTTCGTACCTCCTCAGCTGGACGGCCAGCCGGGCGCGGAAGCCGTCCCAGTTCCGCCTCTCGGGAAGCGACCATCCGACCTCGGCCATGGCCGCCAATCGAGGGTAGAGCATGTAGCGGGCGTGGGAGGGATCAGGCACGTACTCCGTCCATAAATTGGCCTGGACGCCGAGGACATGCCGGGCTTCCTCGGCGGACAGCTCTACCGGAACGGGTTCGAAGGCATAGACTTTTTCCAGGGGAAGGAAGCCGCCGATGGCCGGGGGTTCCTGGGCGGGCTCCCCCTGGTAGTAGTCGAAATAGCAGTGCGAGGTCGGGGTCATGACGACGTCGTGGCCGGACCGGGCGGCCTCGATCCCGCCCCGGGTGCCCCGCCAGGACATGACCATGGCTTTCGGAGCCAGGCCGCCCTCGAGGATCTCGTCCCAGCCGAGCAGGGTCCGTCCCCTGGCCTTGAGGAATTTTTCGATTCTCCGGATGAAATAGCTTTGGAGCTCCTCCTCGGTCGTCAGGCCTTCGGCTTTCATCCGGGCTTGGCACTTGGAGCAGGCTTTCCACGTCGACTTGTCCACCTCGTCGCCGCCGATGTGGATGACCGGCGAGGGAAAAAGCTCCAGGACTTCGTCCAAGACGTTCTCGAGGAAGGCGAAGACGGCCTCGCTGCCGGCGCAGTAGACGTCCTTGATCGGCCAGACGCCTCCGGGCGGAACGGTGAACGGGCCGCCGCCGCAGGACAGCTCGGGATAGGAGGCCAGGGCGGAGAGACAATGACCCGGCATCTCGATCTCCGGAATGACCGTGATCCCCAGGCGGTCGGCGTAGGCGACGACCTCTCGGATCTCGTCCCGGGTGTAAAACCCGCCGTACGTCGCCCGCTCGCCGGGCTTCTCGGGCTCGCGGGCGTTCCAGTGTTTGTCCTCCCGGTCCACGCGCCAGGCGCCTTTTTCGGTCAGGGCGGGGTAGCGTTTGATTTCGATTCTCCAGCCCTGGTCGTCGGTCAAGTGCCAATGGAAGACGTTCAGCTTGTGCATCGCGAGCTCGTCGAGAAGTTCGAGGATGAATTCCTTGGAGAAGAAATGGCGCGAGACGTCGAGAAGAAGGCCGCGCCAGGCGAAACGGGGGCGGTCGACGATCTCGAGACAGGGGATGACGGGCGGCCCGGCCCGAGGGCCTTCTCGGCCGAAGACCGAGGCGGGGCAGAGCTGGTAAATCGTTTGGACGCCGTGGAGGAATCCCCGGTCCGTCACAGCCTCCAGATTGATCCCGCCGGGACGCACGCTGAGCCGGTAGCCTTCGGGCCCGAGTTCGGGATCGTCGACGGTCGTGAAGACGACCGACGGCGAGGAAGCCGGGCGGGCAGACCGGACCAGGGGAAGGACGAGTCCGAAGGCCGCGGCCATTCGGGCCCGAAAGCCGGCCGCGGCGGCTCCGGCCCCGGAGCCTTCCTCCAGGACGACGGGCGTTCCCGCCGCCAGGGTGAAGCTTCCGCCGGCCGGATCGAGCCGCCAAGGCCGGGGGATGATCCCGACCTCCGGAGGAGAGCCCGGCCGCCGGGCGAGTTCGACCGGGACGCAACCGGAAAGCCCGGCGAAGATGATCGAGAGGGCGAGGGTGGATTTCAACAATCCGCGCATGCCGAACCTCCTTGAGGGCGGGCGGATCGATTGTAGCAGAAAAACCTTGTTCGGGGCGTTTTCGCTTATAATCATCCCGTGATCAAGGCCAAGCCCGAGGATTTCGTCGTCCGGGAGATCGCCGGCCTTTCCCTTCTGCCCTCCGGGCCGTTCCGGGTTTATCGGCTCAGCAAGAGCGGCTGGACGACGGGCGATCTGCTCAAACATCTCGCCCGGTCTTTGGGGATATCTCCCGGAGTGATCTCCTACGGGGGGCGGAAAGACAAGCACGGCCTCACCGTCCAGCACATCGCCATCCGGGACGGGCGGGATTTCAGCCGGCAGGGGCGGAATTTCTCCCTGGAAAGCCTCGGGTTCTCGGACCGGCCGATGGGACCGGACCTCATCCGGGCCAACGCTTTCCGGATAACGATCCGCGGCCTGGCCGAGACCGAGACGGCCGCCCGCAACCTCGAGGAGACGAAGATCTCGGGAATCCCGAATTATTTCGATGATCAGCGTTTTCGAAGCTACGACCCGGCGCGCGGATTCTTCGCCGAGAAAGTCCTCCGCCGGCATTGGAACGGGGCCCTCAAGGTCTTTATGACGTCCGTGCCGGCGGGGACGAGAGCTCCGGAGAGGGAGCGGCGGACGGCCCTCTTCGAGCGATGGAAGGATTGGCCGGCCTGCCTCGGACTGGCTCGGCATCCCTTCGAGAAAAAAATCTTCGGATACCTCGTCGAACATCCCCGCGAGCTCTCCCGGGCGCTCCATCTCATTTCCGCGGACGAAGTCTCGATGCAATATGCCGCTTTTCAATCTCATCTCTGGAATGAGGTCCTCCGGCGCCTCGTGAAATCCCGCGTCCCCGGGGCCGAGGCCGCGGCCGGCGCGGCCGGCGATTATCTCTTCTGGAGGACTCTGGAAGGCGATGCCTCGGCCTTTTTCGCCGGTTTGCACATCCCCGCGGCGGCGGCGAAAATGGACTTCCAGGACGCGCCCGTCCGGGCGGCCTATGGCTGCGTTTTCGATATGGCCGGTATCGGCCCGGCGGACTTCCGGACGAAAGCCCTGCGCTCCGTTTATTTCAAGTCGTTTCCCCGGAAGGCGCTCGTTATTCCCGGCAACCTCCGGGTCCTCGGGGAGGAGCCCGACATCCTTCACCCGGGCCGGAAGTCGTTCACGCTCTCCTTCGAGCTCCCCCGCGGGTCCTACGCGACGATCGTCGTCAAAAGGTTGACTCTTCCGTTCGCGGCCTGAGTCCCGATATTTTTGAACGGCGTTTTCGGATATGATACTTTCTGGAGGGAGACGATTCATCGAACCGGAGGCGAGCATGAGCAAGACGGCCACGGTCATCGGCGGTTATGATGCCGGCGGGAAATCCCCGAGGCCCCAATGAGCCACGCCTCCGATAAAGCCCATCGCGGAAAAATCCGACGGGGGGAAGGCTCGGGGGACCCCCCGGCGCCCGCAGCTTCGGCGAAGACGAATGGGGATGAGCCGACCCGGGACCCGTCGTCGCGCCTTCGGGACGGCGCCTCGTGGGTCGAGGAATTTCCCGGCGCGGTGACGGTCGCCGACGAGGAGGGTACGATCGTGGCCATGAATGACCGGGCGATGAAGGTTTTCGCCGCCGACGGCGGAAAAGCCCTTCTCGGGACGAACGTCCTCGACTGCCACCCCGAGCCGTCCCGGACGAAGCTCAGAGGCCTTATGGCGGAAAGGCGGGCGAACGTCTACACGATCGAGAAAAACGGGGTCAAGAAACTCATTTATCAGGCCCCCTGGACGGTCGGCGGGACATACCGGGGATTCGTCGAGCTATCGCTCGAGATTCCCTTCGAGCTGCCGCATTTCGTCCGAAAATAAGGCGGAGGCCGTTCCATGAGGGAGAGAAAGATCCTTTATCTGTCGCGGGGCGACGTCGAGAAGGCCGGGGTGGCGATGGCCGACATCATCGCCGCCGTCGAGGACATGTTCCGGGAAAAGGCCGCCGGCCGGACGGAAATGCCGCCCAAGATCGGCATCCACACCCGTCCCGACGCCTTCATCCACGCCATGCCGGCCTACCTCCCCAAGACCGGTTCGGCGGGCCTGAAGTGGGTCTCCGGATATCCCGAGAACCGGGGCCGCGGGCTTCCCTACATCAGCGGTCTCATCGTCTGGA
>VGJF01000156.1 GCA_016867585.1 Candidatus Aminicenantota bacterium
CCGGAGGTTGCGTAATGCCACGACCCGAACGGCCACCGGTAAGCCGTGTGCGGGAAAATCGCATGCACGGTTTGAACGGGGGCTCTGCCTCCGTCCGCTACGGATAGGAGGCAGAGTCTACCAATGAGTATCTATTTGTCAAGTAATCTAATATAAATATATCACTATTTAGGAAATTTTCCGGCCCCGCCTATAAGAAAAGTCACTTCGCCCTTGAGATTCCTTTCCCTGAGGCCGGTCAAAATCTTCATGGCGCTTCCCCTGATGAATTCCTCGTAGACCTTGGTGAGCTCCCTGGCGATGACCACCGGACGGTCTCCCAGGGTGTCGAGAACGGCCTCGAGGAGGCGGACGACTCTTCGGGCGGGCACGTAGAAAATGATCGTTCCCGGTTCGGCGGCGGCGGAGAGCAGCGTTTTCCGAAGAGCTTCGGCTTTGGGGGGGGCGAAACCCAGGAAAAGGAATCGGTCGGTCGGCAGGCCGGAGGCCGAAAGGGCCGCGACCGCGGCCGTCGGCCCCGGGACGGGGACGACGGCGATCCCCTCCTTGACCGCCTCGCGGACGAGTCGAAAGCCCGGGTCGGATATGGCCGGAGTCCCCCCGTCCGAAACCAGGGCCACGCTCCCGCCACCCTTGAGACGGCCGATGATCAGGGGGATTTTCCGGCCTTCCCGCGGCTCGTAGTAGCTCAAGAGCTCCTTTCGAAGGCCGTACCGGCGAAGGAGGATCGACGTCCGCCGCGTGTCTTCGCAGGCGACAAGGTCGGCCTCCTTGAGGATGCGAACGGCCCGCAACGTCAGGTCTTCGAGATTCCCCAGGGGCGTGGCGACGAGGTAGAGCGTGCCGGACACGGGAGGGTCATTCGCTCCGGTCGTAGGGGTAGAGGAAATCGTGGCCGACGGTCCGGGGCGAGATCTTGGCGATCGGGGGGAGGTGGCGCTTGAACTCGGAGGCCCGGATCATGGCCGCGATCTTCTCGACCCGGGCCTTGGGATATCCGGCCGCGGCGACTTCGGCCGCCGAGGCCCGCTCCTCGACGAGGCGGAAGAGAATCTCGTCGGCTTCCTCGTAGGTCAAGCCGAGCTCGGCCTCGTCGGTCTGGCCCGGCCACAATCCGGCCGTGGGGGGTTTCGTCCGGATGCCCTCGGGGACGCCGAGGTGGGCGGCGAGCTCACGGACCTGGGTTTTGTACAGGTCGCCCAGGGGATTGATCGCGCAGGCCATATCGCCGTGGATCGTCCCGTAGCCCAGGAGAAGCTCGGTTTTATTGCTCGTTCCGAGGATGAGGGCCTTCTCCCGGGCCGAGACGTCGTAGAGGATGGACATCCGCTCCCGAGCCATTTTGTTGCCGCGGCGGACGCGGTCGCCGGTCGGATAGCGCTCGAAATAGGCGTCGATTATCGGGGCGATGTCGATCGTCTCGGCCCGGAGGCGGAGGCGTCGGGCGACGTCCAGGGCGTCCTCGATCTCGTCGCCGAAGCTCCGTCCGTACGGCATGAGGAGGGCGATGACGTTCCCCGGCCCGAGGGCCTTGACCGCCAGATGCGCGCAGACGGCCGAGTCCAGGCCTCCCGACAGGCCGAGAATCCCCTTCCGGAAGCCCGCCTTGGCCAGCTTGTCCTTGATGAACCCGGCCAGGATTCTCTCGACGAACGGGGCGTCAATCTTCATAGCCGCGGACGATCCTTTCGAGGGCGGCGAGGGTGACCTCGGGCTTGTCGTCCCGCCGGAACGGCCAGGCCTTGCGGGCTTTCCGGATGAGGCCCAGGTCGAGGTCGGCGATGAGGAACTCGGGCTCGAAGGGCCCGGCCCGGGCGACGGGCCGTCCGAAGGGATCGAAGACGAAAGATCCCCCGGCGAACGCGGCCCCGTCCTCGAAGCCGACCCGGTTGACGTAGAGGACGAAGGTCGTCGTCAGCCGGGAGACCGTCTCCCCCATGAGTTCCCACATCCGGCTCGAGGCAAATCCCCGGGCCGGGGGAGAAACCCCGCGTCCGGGGGCGGCGCTGATCGCGATCGAAATCTCGGCCCCGTCGGCGAAGAGGAGATAATGAGCGTTGAGATGGAGGAAATCGCGGCAGATGAGAAGCCCGGTCCGGCCGTGCGGCCCGTCGAAGGCCCGGATGTTCCTCCCCTCGGAGAAAAACCGCCGCTCCTCGAACATCCCGGCCGTGGGGAGGAAGACCTTCCGATGGAGGTGGAGGACGCGCCCTCGATGAAGGTAGGCCGCCGCATTGTAGAAAAGCCCCCGCTCCCGCGGCTTCTCCTCGACGAACCCGACGACGAGGTCGATCTCCCGGCTGGCGGACCGGAGCTTCCGGAACGGGCGCGAAGCGGCCGGGTCGAGGGCGACCTCCTCGACGAGGTCGCGGAGCCTGTAGCCGGTCAGGCTGAGCTCGGGAAAGACGACGAGGTCCGCCTTTTCCCGCCGGGCCCGGTCGATCGTCTCGAGATGGCGGTCGAGGTTCGCGGAGACGGAGCCGAGGCCGGGGGCGAACTGGGCAAGGACGGCTCTCATGGGGTCACGTTAGCACAAAAGGCCGGCCCGGCTCAATGCGTCGAGGTTGCAATTCGCCGCATTTCGGTTACAATGTCCTCGGAAAGATGGATCACATCGGTTTGCGCTTCCGAGAGATCGTCCTCCAGGCCAAGACCGGGCGCCTGTCGTTCCAGAGGGGCGGAATCGCCAAGAGCTTTCTTGTCCAGGACGGCGGCCTTCTCTCGGCGACGACGAACGTTTCGGAGGAGCGGCTGGGGGAAATCCTGTTCCGGACGGGCAAGATCTCGGCCGAAGTCCAGGCGGCCTTGCCGAAGTACTCCGTTCCCAACCACTTCATCGGCGAATCGCTCGTCGAGCGGCGCCTCATCAGCCAGCGCGACCTCTATGAGGCCCTCCTGGCCCAGTACAACATCATCGCCCTGACCTGTTTCTCTTTTTTCGACGCCGCCCTGGCCTTCGAGGAGAGCGGGAGGTTCTTCGAAGCCGGGTTCGAGCAGCGGATCAGCCTGCCCCTCATCATCGAGCGGGGAATCCGGAACATGGAGTTCCATCCGGCCTTGAAGACGCTCCTGGCCGGAAAGGGAAAGATCCCGTTTCCGAAAGGCGATTCCCCCCCGGCCTTCCTCAACGACGAAGAAAAAACTCTTTGGCACCGGACGGCCGCGGGGCTGGAGACCGAATCCCTCCTGGCGGCTTCCGGCCTTCCTCCGGAAAAGTTTTGGAAGACGGTCTTTCTGCTCTATGGCCTTGACCTCGTCGATTTCCGGGAGGCCGGGACGGCCGGGACGAGCCCGGGAGCGTCCTCCCGGCCGCGGGAGGCGCCGGCCCCTCCGGAGCCCGCCGCGGTCGAGGAGAAGCCGTCTCCGCCCCCCGAGCTCCGGGAGCAGATCGCCGAGGCCCTCGAGCTTCATCGCCGCCTCGCTGAGATGGACTACTACCAGCTCCTCGGCGTCTCCCGAACCGCCGACGACGCCGAGGTCAAGAAAGGTTATCTCCGCCTGGCCCGGCGCATCCATCCCGATCTTTTCGGGCGGCATCTCGAGGCCGAGGACAAGACCAAAATCGACGAGCTCTTCGACCATCTGACCAAGGCCTATCGGACGCTGAGCTCGAAGGAAGACCGGGCCGCCTACTCCCAAAAAGGGCCGGCCCCGGCCAGGCCGGACGAGGAAAAGGACCGCGGCAAACAGGCCGACGTCCGTTTTCGCCAGGGCAAGACGCTCTACAACGCCGGCCGCTTCGAAGAGGCCGTCGTCCATCTCGAGGAGGCCATTCGGCTCAAGGACGAGAAGGGCGATTATTACCTTCTCCTGGCCATGGCCGAATCCAAGATTCCGGCCATGGCCAAAAAAGCCGAACGCGATTTCCTCAAGGCCGTCGAGCTGGAGGCTTGGAATCCCGAGCCGCACGTCGGGCTCGGCGTCCTTTACAAGAAGGTGGGATTGACGGCCCGGGCCCGGAAGGAGTTCGAGCGGGCCTTGGAGCTCGAAGCCGACCACCGGCTGGCCAAGCGGGAACTCGAGGAGATGGACGGAGGGCCGAAGAAAGGCCTCAAGGGGCTGTTTTCGAAGGACTTTTTCGGCGGCAAGAAAAAGTGATCAGGCCCGGCCGATAAGTTTCCGGAATTCCGCTTCCGAGAGGAGGGGAACGCCGAGCTTTCGGGCCTTGGCCAGTTTCGATCCCGGGCCGGCTCCGACGACGAGATAGGACGTCTGGCCCGAGACGGCATCCGTGACCGCCCCCCCGAGAGATTCCACGGCCGATCGGGCTTCGTCCCGGGTGAGCCGTTCGAGAGCGCCCGTCAGGACGAAGGTCTTTCCGGCCAGCGGGCGGGCCCCGTCCTCCGGGCTTTCGGCCTTCCTTCGGAAAGCCAGACCGGCCTCCCGCAAGGCCCGGAGGAGAGCCCTGTTCTCCGGCTGGGCGAAGAAAAAGACGATGCTTTCGGCCACCACGGGGCCGACGTCCTCGACGGCCAGAAGGTCCTCGGCCGAAGCCGCGGAGAGGGCCTCGACGTCGCCGAAATGGTCGGCCAGGGTTCGGGCGAGACGCTCCCCGACATGGCGGAGGCCGAGGCCGAAGATGAATCCGGAGATGTCCCTCGTCTTGGAGGCGGCGATTTCGTCGAGGAGGTTTTGGGCGCTTTTCGGCCCCATCCTCTCGAGGGCGGCGAGGTCCTCGAGCCGGAGGGCGTAGAGGTCGGCCAGGGAGCCGACAAGGCCCGCGGCCAGGAGCTGGTCGACGAGGGCCTCCCCCAAGCCCCCGATGTCCATGGCCCTCCGGCCGGCGAAATGGAGGAGCGCTTCCCGGAGTTTGGCCGGGCAGGAGGGATTGGCGCAGCGGGAGATGGCCTCGCCTTCGGGCCGATGGAGGCGGGAGCGGCAGACGGGGCAGTGGTCGGGAAAGACGAAGGGCTTCTCCGTCCCGGTCCGGCGCTCTTTCATCGGGCCGACGATCTTGGGGATGACGTCCCCGCTCCGCTCGACCAGGACGACGTCCCCGACCCGGATGTCCTTGCGCCGGATCTCGTCCTCGTTGTGAAGCGTGGCCCGGCTGATCGTCGTCCCGGCGAGCTTGACCGGTTCGAGGTCGGCCACGGGCGTGACCGCGCCCGTCCTCCCGACCTGGAGGAGGATGTCCCGCAGACGGGTCGTCGCCTGGCGGGCGGGAAACTTGAAGGAGACCGCCCAGCGGGGGAACTTGGAGGTCGCGCCGAGCTCCCGGCGCTGTCCGAGGTCGTCGACCTTGACGACGATGCCGTCGACGTCGTAGTCGAGGGCGTCGCGCCGGGCCGCCCCGTCGCGCCAGAAGGCGATGACCTCGTCCGCCGACCGGCAGAGGCGGGAGTGGGGGTTGGTCTTGAACCCGAGGCCGGCCAGGGCGGCGAGGGAGGCCCACTGGCCTTCGATCTCCCCCCCGTCGACGGCCAGGGAATAGAGAAACGCGTCGAGGCGTCGGCGGGCGACCTCCCTCGGGTCGAGAAGGCGGATCGTCCCGGCCGCGGCGTTGCGGGGGTTGGCGAACAGCGCCTCTCCCCGCCGCTCCCGTTCGGCGTTGATGTTCTCAAAGGTCCGGATCGGGAGGAAGACCTCGCCCCGGACCTCGACCTCGCCGGTCCGGCCGATCCGGAGGGGGAGCGTCCGGATCGTCCTGACGTTGGAGGTCACGTCGTCGCCCCGAAGGCCGTCGCCCCGGGTCACGGCCCGGACGAGAAGGCCGCCGCGGTAGAGGACGGAGATGCCCAGGCCGTCGATCTTGAGCTCGGCGACGAAGGCAATCTCCCGGCCGGGAAGGAGCTTGCGGAGGCGGTCGACGAATTCCCCGAATTCCTCGACCGAATAGACGTTGTCCATGCTGAGCATGGGCGAACGGTGAAGGACCGTCGGGAAGCCCTCGACGGGCGCCCCGCCGACGCGCTGGGTCGGGGAATCGGGCGTCCGGAGGTCCGGATGCTCGGCCTCGAGGCGCTCGAGCTCCTTCATGAGCCCGTCGAACTCGGCGTCCGAGATCTGGGGATCGTTGTCGAGGTAGTACTTTCTCTCGTGGTGGCGGATTTCGTCGCGGAGCTTCCGGATGCGGCCCTCCGCCTCGACTTTGGCCATCCCTTTCGCGGGAATTACCGGCCGAGGGTTCTCTTGGCCTCGGCGACGAGCTTGTCCCATCTGTCCGTCGTGGCCTTCTGCTGGGCCTGGTGGCCTTCGATGATCTTCTTTTCCTTCTCGATGTTCTGGGTCAGGATTCGGAATTCCCGCTTCTCGTCCGAGGTCAGTTCATCCTCGCTCTTTTCGCCGAACTTCGCGTTGATCTGTTTCGCCCAGTCCTCGATGAGCTTCTGGCTCTCCTGGATGGCCTTGACCCGGTCGTTCCACTCCTTGTCCTGGGCCATGAAGAGGCCTTGGGCGAGGTTGGTCGCCTGTTGGGCTTTCTTCCCGTCCTTCATGCCGATAAGGCCGGCGTAAAGCAGGTAGTTGACGGCTTCCGGGGTCAGGGACGGGTTCGTTTTTTGCTCCTGGGCCAGGAGGATGCCGATGTTGTAGGCCATTTCCCCCGTCTTCTGCCGGTTGAAATTCTCCTTGAACATGACCAGGGCTTCGGCCGTCTTGCCCTGCTTGTAGATGATCTGGGCGATGAAGTTCCCGGCCTCGGGGTCCTTCCCCGTCTGGGCGAGGAAGCGGAAGACCTGTTCCGCCCCGGTGTAGTCCTTGGCGTTGTACATCGAGGTCCCCAGCTTGCGGACCTCGGCCAGGATCTTCGGGTCCTTGAGGATGTTGTACGAATTCTGAAACTCGGCCAGGGCGCCCTTGATGTCCTTGCCCTTGACCATGGCTTGGGCGGAAATGAAGTGGCCCGCCCCGATCATCTGGTTGAAGACGGCGGCGTTGGCGGCCTCGGTCTCCTTGGCTTTGGCCGCCGTGGCCGTCTGGATGAGCTGGGCGGCGGCGGCTTTGGCCCGGTCGGGCTGATTCATCTTGTCGTGGATGGCGGCCATGGTCATCAGGACCTGGGATTTCGTCAGGTCGTCTATCCCGCCGAGCTGGAGGGCCTTCTCGCCGTATTGAACGGTCTCGGCGTCGGTCTTGCCGGGCCAGGGGGTCGTGCAGAGGTTGGCGTAGGCAAAGTTTTCATACTGGTTTCCCTGCCCGCCGTACTGGGTGATGAAGGCCTTGAGGAGCTTCGCCCGCTCGGCCGGGGAATTGGCTTGCATGGCCTTGATATACGCTTCGTCGGCCGGATTCTGGGCCAGGGCCGCGCCGGCGGCGAAGGCGGTCATAAGAAGGCTGGCGATGATCATTCTTCGCATGGGCAACCTCGACGAAAAATTTCAGACATCATAACGGGAACTCTCGACGAAGTCAATAAAAGCAAGGGACGTGCCAAACCGGCTTGAGTCCCCTTCCCGGTTGGACTTAGAATAGGGCCGATGAGGCGGGACGGCGTTCGCTTTTGCCGGCTGTTCGAGGAACGGGCGGGCCGTCCCGTCCGGACGGGGGTCCCCCTCAGGGATCATTCGAACTTCCGGATCGGCGGGCCGGCCGATTTTTTCTGCGAAGCCGCGACCCTGGACGTCCTCCGGTCGGCCCTGGCCGCGGCCAGGGAGAGCGGCCTCCGGGCCAGGGTGATCGGAGGCGGGAACAACATCCTTTTCGACGACGCGGGATTCCGCGGCCTGATCGTCAAGAACGCCGCCCGGGGCCTGGAGCGGAAAGACCGGCCTTCAGGGGAAGCGCGGGTGACCGCCGTGTCCGGGACCCCGCTCCGCGACCTCGTCGATTTTTGCTCCGAGCACGGCCTGGAAGGGATGGAATTCATGGCCGGGATCCCCGGCTCGGTCGGGGGAGCCGTCTGCGGGAACGCGGGGGCTTTCGGCTGCTGCCTTGGAGACCGCCTCGAAGAGGCATGGCTCTTATCGCCGGACGGCTCCGAACGCCTTGAAAAAAGGGGCTATTTCGACTTTGCCTACCGGGGCTCCCGGCTCAAAACCGGCGGGGAAGTCGTCCT
>VGJF01000157.1 GCA_016867585.1 Candidatus Aminicenantota bacterium
GGGGCTCATCCTGATCGGCGGCGGTCTGATGGCCCAGGACGAGGCCGACAAATCCCTGACTCTCAAGCTTGGCGACCCGAGGTGGAAGGGCAAGACGCTGGAGGTCGCCGCCGGCGAGATCTTTTCGGCCGAGACCGGGAAGGCCATTCCCTTTGCCCAAATGATCAAGGAGATGAGGCCGGCCGCTTTCGTCCATGTCGGCGAGACCCACAACTCCCTCCCCATCCACGAGCTCCAAGCGAAAATCATCCAGGCCCTCCACGAGCAGGACCGCCATCTGGCCATCGGCTTGGAGATGTATCCCGTCACCCGACAGGAACCTCTCACGAAATGGAGCCTGGGGATTCTGACGGAGGCCGAATTCATCAAGACCGGAAAATGGTACACGACCTGGAACCAGAACTTCGCCTATTACCGGCCGATTTTCGACTTGGCCAAGGCGAGCGGCGTCCCGATGTACGCTCTGAACGCTCCCCGGGAGATCATTTCCAAGATCAGGACTCAGGGCTGGGAGGCTCTGACCGACGCCGAAAAAGCGATCGTCCCCGAACCGGACTTGAGCCTCGAGGAGCACCGCCAGCTCATCCGGACGATTTTCGAGTCGACGCCCATCCCGGAAGCCATGAAAGGCCCGGGCTTGGAGAAGATGTTCGAAGGGCTCTACCGCAGCCAGGCGGCCTGGGACGAGGTCATGGCCTCCAACGCCGTCCGGGTCCATAACCTCGAAGGGCGAAAAGTCGTCGTTCTCGTCGGGTCGGGGCATCTTCTCTACAACCTTGGCCTGAACAAGCGGGCTTACGACCGCTCGAAACGGCCTTTCAAGACCGTCGTCGCCGTCGCGGTCCCGAAAGACAAGCCGCGGCTCCCGGTCGCGCGCGGTTTGTCCGACTACATCGTCGGAATCGCCGAGGAGGAACGGCCGGCCTATCCCTCGATCGGCCTGAGCTTCAAGACCTTCGCCGGGCTTGAGAACCTCGTCGTCGACGCCAAGCCCATCGACGGGGCGGCCTTGGGACAGGATTTCGAGAAAGGCGACATCGTCCTCGACGTCGAGGGAACGCCTTACACGGATGCCAACGACCTGAGGACCTTCCTGGCCCGATTCGGATACGACGCCGAGATCAAATTCCGCCTTCTGCGGGCCGGGGCGGAGAGGACGGTCGTCCTGAAAATCCGTCCCCAGGCCGCCCCGCCGGCCGAAAAGAAATAATTACGGCCGGCCGGGACGGCCGCTCTCGGCTAGGCGGCGGGCCAGCCTCCAGACCTTGTCGACCGTGAAGAACCGGAAGATGATCCGGATCATCGTCCAGACCGTGATCGGCGTCGTCCTCACCTCGACCTTTCCGGCCTTGACCGCGGCGATGATGGAGGCGGCGTTTTTTTCGGCCAGGACGAGGCTGTAAGTCCGTCCGAACTGCCAGAAGGTATGGCAGTCCGAAGTCCCGACGACGGGCTTTCCGGCCTCGGCGGCCGCCCGGAGGGCTTTTTTGTTGAGGTCGAGAAGGCGGTTGTGGTAGCTCGAGAACTCGATCGCGTCGAAGTGGGGGAGAAGCCGGAACAAATCGCCGTGGAGCGATTGAAAGAGGAAATAGAAGGGATGAGGAGCGATCCAAAGGCTCTCCGGCGTTTTCAGTCCGGGAATGTCGGCCAGGGTGTAGGCATGCCCCGGTTGGATCGGAAAACCGGGGTTGATGACGAGGACATGGGAGCCCTCGACCGTGATTTCGGCCCCGGGAAGGAGGAGAACGCCCCTCTTTTCGGCGTAAGCCGCCAGGAGGCCGTCGTACGTCCGGAGGTTGTGGTTGGTGACCGCCAAGGCCTCGAATCCGAGGGCCGCGGCCCGGTCGATAAGCGCCCGGGCCGAGTAGCCGATCTTGTCCTGGGGATCCTCCGCGGTGTGGGTATGAAAGTCGACTTTCAGCCAAGACGATTGCTTCTCGGCCATCGGTTTTCAAATGAGAAGGGGACAGGATCCGAATTCTTCCGAATCCGGTTCCTGTCCCCTATTTTTCCAGCGGGCTGGCGCGGCGGCCTCAGAGCTTCGTTTCGGCCACCGTCGCCGTGACGACGCCGACGGTCTTCTGGAGCATGGCCTTCTCCTCGTCCGTCAGCTTGATCTCGAAGATCTTCTCGACGCCTTTGACTCCGATCATGACCGGCACGCCGATGAAGAGGCCGTTGACGCCGTACTCGCCCTCGCACAGGGCCGCGCCGGGAAGGATCCTCTTCTTGTCCTTGAGGAAGGACTCGGCCATGATGATCGCGCTCCAGGCCGGGCTGAAGAACGCCGACCCTTTGCCGAACAGCTTGACGATCTCCGTCCCCGCCTCGCGGGTCCGCAGGACGAGCTTGTCGATCTGTTCCTTGGTCGCGATTTCGGCCAGGGGCACGCCGCCGACCGTCGTCAAGCGGGGAAGGGGAACCATATCCGGACCGTGACCGCCGAGGACCGTGCCGGCGACGTCGGCCACGGACACGCCGAGCTCCATGGCGATGAACGCCCGCCAGCGGGCGGTGTCGAGCGTTCCGGCCATGCCGACGACTTGTTTCTTGGGGAAGCCGGTCAATTTGTAGAACGAGTAGACCATGGCGTCGAGGGGGTTGGTGACGATGATGCAGAAGGCGTTGGGAGCGTACTGCTTGATTCCCGCGGCGACGTCCTTGATGATCGCGATGTTCGTCGCCAGGAGATCTTCCCGGGTCATGCCGGCGACGCGAGGTTTGCCGGCCGTGACGATGGCCACATCGGCCCCGGCAATGTCCTGGTAGTCCCCCGTGCCGGTGATGTTGGCGTCATAGTTGCCGTGGGGGGCCATCTCCATGAGGTCGAGGGCTTTCCCCTTGATGGGATTGACGTAATCGGCGACGTCAAGGACGACGATGTCCCCCAGCTCCTTCATGGCCGCGAGCATGGCCAAGTTCTGACCGATCTGTCCGCCGCCGATGAGGGCGATTTTTTTCCGCTGATAACTCATAAATCCTCCTTCGATCACGACGCTTCGTCTATGGACGGAGGAAACTCCGCCGACCGAAGGCTATCCCAAAAAGGCGGGCAGAGTCAAGCCTTTTAAGACGGAAATGGCTCTTGACCGGGCGGCGAGGCCGCTTTAGACTAAGCTTTCCTAAAGTTCATCCCGTCGATCCAGGAGAAAAGGATGCTCGAACAGTACGAGAAAAAAGAGGCTGAGCGCCGGGCCCTGGGCATTCCGCCCCTGCCCCTCGGCCCCGATGAGGCGGGCGAGGTCTGCCGCCTTCTTGAGAGTCCGCCCGACGGCCGGGGGGAGGCCCTCCATCGCCTCTTGAAGAACCGAGTCTCGCCCGGGGTCGACCCGGCGGCCCTCGTCAAGGCCCAATGGCTGGCCGCCGTCTCCCGGGGCGAAAAATCCTCGCCGGTCATTTCCAGGAACGAGGCCGTTTTTATGCTGGGGACGATGCTCGGCGGGGGGAATGTCGGGCCTCTGGTCGATTTCCTCGAGGTCGAGGAGCTGGCCCGCGAAGCCGCGGGGGCGCTCAAGAACACCATCCTCGTTTATGGGGCCTTCGATCGGATCGTCGCCCTTTCCAAGACGAACGCCTATGCCAAGGAGATCCTCCGCTCCTGGGCGGAGGGGGAGTGGTTCCTGACGAAGCCGCCCCTGCCCGCGACCCTCGACTTGACCGTCTTCAAGGTCGACGGCGAAACGAACACGGACGATTTCTCGCCGGCCAAGCATGCCGCCACCCGGCCGGACATCCCCCTCCACGCTTTGTCGATGGGGGAGACGCGCTTTCCCGGCGGGATCCGGAAAATCGCCGAATTCCGGACCGCCGGGAAAAGAGTGGCCTTCGTCGGCGATGTCGTGGGGACCGGGTCGTCGCGGAAATCGGCCTGCAACTCGGTCATGTGGCACATCGGCGAAGACATCCCCTTCGTCCCGAACAAGCGGCGGGGCGGGGCCATCCTCGGCGGCAAAATCGCGCCCATCTTTTTCAACACGACCGAGGACGCCGGCGGGCTTCCGATCGGCGAGGTCGACGTGACGAAGATGAAGACGGGCGACGCCATTTGCCTCGATTTCGGCCGCGGCCTCATCCTCAACGCCGCCGGTGAGACCCTCTCGGCTTGCGCCCTCAAGCCGGCGACGCTCAAGGACGAGTTCCGGGCGGGAGGGCGCCTGAACTACATCATCGGCCGGGCCCTGACCAACAAGGCCCGGACGGCCTTGGGCCTGCCCGAAGCCGACTTTTTCGCCAAGGTCGAGAATCCCCACCCCCGGCCCGGTCAGGGATATTCCCTCGCCCAAAAAATCGTCGGCCGGGCCTGCGGGATGGACGGCGTCCTCCCCGGAACGGCCTGCGAGCCCAAGATGACGACGGTCGGCTCCCAGGACACGACCGGCCCGATGACCGCCGACGAGCTCAAGGAATTGGCCTGCCTCGAGTTCCAGACGGAATTGTTCATGCAGTCGTTCTGCCACACGGCGGCCTATCCGAAATCGGCCGACGTCAATATGCACCGGGCCCTGCCGAAGTTCGTCATCGACCGCAAGGGCGTCTCCCTCAAGCCGGGGGACGGGGTCATCCATTCCTGGCTCAACCGCCTCGCCCTCCCCGACACGATGGGGACGGGAGGCGATTCCCATACCCGCTTTCCCATCGGCCTCAGCCTCCCCGCCGGGTCGGGCCTGGTCGCCTTCGCCGGAGCCCTGGGATTCATGCCCTTGAACATGTATGAATCCGTCCTGGTGAAGTTCAAGGGCGGCCTCAACCCCGGGATCACCCTCCGCGATGTCGTCAACGCCATCCCTTATTACGCCATCAAGGCCGGCCTTCTGACCGTCGCCAAGAAGGGCAAGAAGAATGTCTTCAACGACCGGCTCCTCGAGATGGAAGGGCTGCCCGACCTGTCCGTCGACCAGGCCTACGAGCTGACCGACGCCTCGGCCGAGCGCTCGGCCGCGGGGAGCGTCATCGCCCTGAAGCCCGAGCCCGTGGTCAGGTATCTCCGGAGCAATGCCGCCTTGATGAACAAGATGATCGAGCAAGGTTACCAGGACGCCGAGACGCTGAAGCGGCGGATCGCGGCCTGCCAAGCCTGGCTCGAAAAGCCGTCCCTCCTCGAACGGGACGCCTCGGCCGAATACGCCGCTGTCCTCGAAATCGACTTGGCCGACATCCGGGAGCCCATCCTGGCCTGCCCCAACGATCCGGACGACGTCAAGCTTCTCTCCGAAGTCGCCGGAGACAAGATCGACGAGGCCTTCATCGGCTCGTGCATGGTCAACATCGGCCATTTCCGGGCCGCGGGCAAGATTTTCGACAAAGCGGCCTATCCCGAGGCGCGGATTTGGCTCACGCCCCCGACCAAGATGGACGAAACCCAGCTCAAGAAAGAGGGCTATTACGGCATCTATTCCCAAGTCGGGGCGAGGACGGAGATCCCCGGCTGCTCCCTCTGCATGGGCAACCAGGCCCGGGTCCGTCCCAAGGCGACGATCATCTCGACCTCGACCCGAAATTTCGACGACCGGATGGGCGACGGCGCCCGGGTCTATCTTGGCTCGGCCGAGCTCGCGGCCATTTCGGCCCTTCAAGGGAAGCTTCCGACTCCGGACGAATATTTCGAGGTCATGAAGACCAAGGTGCTGCCAAAAGCCTCCGAGATTTATCGCTATCTTTATTTCGACGAGATGAAGGACTTCTCCCTGAGTTACGCCTGAGAATTGGCCGAGAAGGAGCCGACATGATTTCCCTCCAAGGTCGCAGATCCCTGATAACCGGCGGCTCGCGAGGCATCGGACGGGCCGCCGCCCTCATGTTCGCCGAAGCGGGGAGCGACGTGGCCTTCAATTACTTGGCCCGTTTGGATGCCGCCCGCGAGGTCAAGGCCGCGGTCGAGGCCAAAGGCCGCGACTGCTTGATTTATAAGGCCGATATCTCGAAAGAAGCCGAGGTTCGAGGCATGGTCGCTGAAATCCTCGGCGTTTGGGGGGGGATCGACATCCTGGTCAACAACGCCGGCATTTGGACATATCTCGAGATGGGGGAGGGGGACGCCGCGGCCTGGAAGGAGACGATGGCCGTCAACCTCGACGGCCTCTTTTATTTGACCGATGCCGTCGTCCCGGGGATGAAAGCCCAAAACCGCGGCGGGATCATCAATGTCGGCTCGACGGCCGGCCTCAGGGGAGAAGCCCATCATTCCCATTACGCGGCGACGAAGGGGGCGGTGAACGCCCTGACAAAATCCTGGGCGGCCGAGCTCGCTCCCTGGGGAATCCGGGTCAATGGCGTCGCCCCGGGCTGGGTCGAGACGGACATGTGCGCCGGGGTGTTCAGCGACGCCTCCTTCAAGGAGAGGGTCCGACAATCCATCCCCTTGAAGAGAATTCCGCGGCCGGAGGACATCGCCGGGCCGATCCTCTTCCTGGCCTCAGACCTCGCCCGGCACATCACCGGGGCGATCATCAGCGTCAACGGAGGCTCGGTCCTCTGCGGCTGATTCGCCGCAATGACCCTGGAATTTTTCTCCGTTGAATGATTTCCCAAGGGCCTTGCCAAAAGAACGGGTGGGCGGCGAACCGAGACAAGACCCGTTCTTTCGCCAGGCCTCAGAAAGCGTTCGACGGCCGGAAAAAATTCCCGCTTGACAGGAAAAACGGCCTTGTGGTAATCAAGGTCATGGCCGCCGACAGACGATATGGCTAAAAAGCACGTTTCTTTCATCATCGTCCCCCACGGCAAGACGTGTTCGCGGACGGTTTCCCTGTCCAAGCGGACCGTCCGCGCGCTTCAAGCTGCGGCCGTCGTCCTCGTCTTTCTGTTTGCGGCGGTTACGGCCGATTATGTCCGAATCCGTCTGGCGGGCGAAGACATCCGGACCCTGCGGGCCCTCAACGAGAAGCAATCCCGGGAGATCGCCCTCTACCAAAGCTCGGTCGGGACGCTGGAGAATCAACTCAAAGTCCTGGGCGAGAAAGCCAGCAAGCTCAATGTCATGGCCGGGATCCGTTCGCCTGACCTCCTAGCCAGCGCCGGCTACGTCGGAGGCCTTTCCTCGAGTCAAGCGCCGGGCGGGGCGCCTCCCCCGATCACTTCCGGACAGCTCCAGAACGTCCGGCAGAAAGCGGCCGACATCGAGCGGAATTTCGACACCCTGGCGAGTTTTTTCCAAAACAAGGCCGCCGAACTGGCCACGATGCCTTCGATCTGGCCCGTCCGGGGATGGCCTTCGAGCGGGTTCGGGTGGAGACCGGACCCGTTCACGGGATTGCAGACGTTCCACTACGGGCTGGATATCGTCGCCGCTTTCGGAAGTCCCGTCGCGGCCACGGCCGACGGGATCGTTATCAGCGCCGGATTCGACCGTCTCTTGGGCAACAATGTCCGGATTCTCCACGGAAACGGCCGGACGACGATTTACGGCCATTTCAGCAAGATCATGACCCGGATAGGGAAAAAAGTCGTCCGGGGCGAGATCATCGGCGAGGTCGGGAGCACGGGAAAGTCGATCGGTCCGCATCTTCACTATGAAGTCCGGGTCAACGACAAGGCCGTCAACCCCTACCTGTACATCCTCGAAGAATAGCCGGCCGTCCGGCGATTCAAGCCAGAAGGTTCCCGGGGGAGATTTTTCCGCTTCGGGCGAAAGCGGCGGCTTCCGCCTCTCTCCGGCCTTCGATCTTGATCCGCGCGA
Source organism: Candidatus Aminicenantota bacterium (assembly GCA_016867585.1). GTDB lineage: Bacteria > Acidobacteriota > Aminicenantia > Aminicenantales > UBA4085 > JAAZPG01. The sequence continues at coordinate 7,676 of VGJF01000157.1, forward strand.
TCCGGTAAGCGGATCCTCCTCCGCAGGAGATCGCCAGCCCGTCCCGGTCGACGGAAAGGACGGTTCCCCGGGGCCCGGCCGGATCGCCCGGGCCCGCAGGCCCGCCGCGGACGATGATGATCCGCTCCTTTCCGAGAAACGTGAAGGCCGAAGGCCAGGGGGTCATCGCCCGGACATGGCGGTCGACGGCCTCGGCGCTTTTCGACCAATCAACCCTCCCGTCCTCCTTGCGCAATTTTGGCGCGAAAGTCGC
>VGJF01000158.1 GCA_016867585.1 Candidatus Aminicenantota bacterium
GGCCTCGATCTGTCCGGCGTTGTTCTTGTGGAGGGCTTCCTGAAGCCCTCCGATGAGGCCGTTCAGCCTGTAGATCGCCGCCGGCCCGATGAGCCAGCCGTATTCGTTGACGATGTACATCGCGTAACCGGCCAAGTTTTCCCCATCCTGCTTCAACTTGGCCCCGACGTCGACTTTCCCGGCCTCCTGGACGTACTGGTCCAAGGCATTGGCCTTGTCCCGGGCGTCCTCGAATTTCTTGTTCTTGAGCTTGTCGATGACATCGCCGCGCATCGCCTCGGCCTTGGCTTTCTCCTCGGGGCGCAGCAGGTGCTCTTTCTTGCTCATCTCGGCTTCGGCCTTGACCAGGACTTCGATGGCTTGCTGGTCGCTTTCGCCCCGGAGAATCCAGGGCTTGAGGTCCTGGCCGTCGTCGAGGTGGGCCGTCAGTTCGAAATCGCCGCTCTCGTTCAGCCAGAGCTTGACGCGGATCGGGGTCTCCTGGGGAAGTCCGGGAGGGAGGATGGCGAAGGCTTCGCCCATCTTTTCGTTCTGACTGGCCGCCTGCTCGTTGTCGCCGCCGAAGACCGGGATGCTGATCATCCGCATGTCCGGGCAGGTCGTGTAGAAGGTCTGGGGCATCCGCTTGTCCTCCGGCGTCTCGTAACTGTCGCTCTTGCGGATGAAGACGTTGAACTTGTCCCTCGCCGTCTGGGCCCCGTAGTGAAACGGGGCAATCCCGCCCTTGGCGCCCTTGAGGTCGATGAACAGGAACCCGCAGGCTTCGCACTTGGCGGCGCCTCGATCGCTCTCCGCCCCGCAGTTCTGGCACTTTTTCTTGTCTTCCGCGGAAACGAGCTTCGTCCCGCACTGGGAACAGGAGACCGCCTCGAGGTCGTTCTTGTGCCCGCACTTCGCGCATTCGATCCCGGCCGTGATGCAGGCCACGAGGGCCGCGCCCAAGGCGACGCTGTTCTTGGGATGGACTTTCCTGAGGATCTTTTCCTCGCCGAACAGCTTGACCATGGCCTCCTGGACCATGGGGATGCAGGTCGAGTTCCCGGCCATGAGGACATAGTCGATGTCCCCCAGGGTGAAGTTGGCGTTCTCGACGGCTTTTTTGGCCAAAAAGACCGTCCGGTCGACGAGGGGCCGGATCATGTCCTCGAACTGCTCCCGGGTGATGTCCTCGGTCACGTCGATGTAGTTGCCGTCCTTGTCCTGGAGGGGCGTGCCGGTGACGATGATCTCCGCGCTGCGGGCCGCGCTCAACGTTTCCTTGGCCTTCTGGGCCTCGAGCTTCAGGGTGGCCATGAACCGTTTGTTCCGGGTCGCGTCGAGGCCGTGCTCATGCCGGATCTTGGCGACGATATGGTCGACGATGGCCTGGTCGAAATTGTCGCCGCCGAGCCACATGTCGCCCTCCAGGTTCAGGGGGGCGAACGCCCCGGCGGCCATCATCATGATCGAGATGTCGAACGTCCCGCCGCCCAGGTCGTAGACGAGGACGGTCTTGGCCTCGCTCTCCCGGGCGTCCATGCCGAAGGCGACCGCGGCGGCCGTGGGCTCGTCCAGGATTTTCATGACAGTCAACCCGGCCTTCAATCCCGCCTCCCGGGTCGCGTGCTTCTGCCGTTCGCCGAAGTAGGCCGGGACGGTGATCACGGCGTGGGTCACTTTTTCGCCGAGGACGAACTCGGCGTCCCGTTTCAGCTTGGCCAGGATCATGGCCGAGATCTCCACGGGATAATATTCCTTGTCGCCGAGCTTGACGCAGACGCTGTCCTTGGTTCCGCCGCTCGGCTCGACGATCTCGTACTGGGCCTGGGCCTTGAGCTTGCCGACTTCCGGGTCGACGTAGGACCTCCCCATGAGCCGCTTGATGGAGATGATCGTGTCCTTGGGGGCCAGGGGCCAGCGCCGGAGGGCCGGCGTCCCGACGAGGAACTCCCCCTTGTTGAAGCCGACGACGGAGCGCGTCTGCTGCTCGGCTTCCTTGTTCTGGAGAATCCGGGGGCCGCTCAAATCCACCGTGGCCACGACCGAATTCGTCGTTCCGAGGTCGATCCCGACGATTTTTCCCATGGCGGTTGCCTCCTTCTTCCGACCGGCGTTTCGGCCTTATCGGTTGCGGACGGCCTTGACCTCGGCGGCCCGGAGGAGTTTTCCCCGCCAGAGGTAGCCTTTCTTGATGACTTCGGTGATCGTCCCGGTCTCGAGCCCGATGTTCGCCTCGACCTCGACGACGTTGTGCCAGTGGGGATTAGCCTTGTCGCCGACGAGGATTTCCATCGCCACGGCCTCGGACGACTTCAGGGCCCGGACGAGCATCTTCTGGACCGTCCGGACGGAGTTCAGGGCCGCCCGGCATTTCGGCTCCTCAGCGGCCCCCCCGGCCTCCGCGTTGCGGAGGACGTTTTCGAAGGCGTCGGCGACGGCGATGACCTCGAGGAGGATTTTTTTGGCCGCCTCGTCTCCCTGCTTTCGGGCGTCCTCGGCTTCGCGGCGGAGGGTGCCGGCCGACTTGATCAGGGCCCGGAGATCCTCCTCGACTTCGGCCAGCGGGCTCGTCTCTGTTGCCATCGCCGCCCTCCCTCGCCTAGCCCTTCTTTTCCAACGATTTCAGAAGGGCCCTGGCGTAGCGTTCCAAGCTCCCCTCGAGGCCCAAGGCCAAGGCCCGCTTCAGGTTCTCCACGGCCGGGCGCGCCTGGCCGTTTTTCTGGTAGGAGATGGACAGATCCCAGTGGAGGAGGGCGTTGTCGGGGTCTTTTTCGAGGCCCTCGGTCAGCATCCGGATCGCTTTCCCGTAGTTGCCCTGGCGGTTGTAGAATTCCCCCAGATGGAGAAAGATCCGGGCCGAGTCCGGAAACCGGTCGAGGAGCTCCTTGAGCTTCCTCTCGGCCAGGGCGGTTTGGGTCGGGTCGTGCAGAAGCGGCTGGATCATCCCGATTTCGTTCTCCACGGCCTCGTCCCCGCCTCGGACGAACTCCTTGAGGTCCTTGAGCATCTCGGCGGCCGTCTTGTACCGTTCGAGGGGATTTCGCCTCAAGGCCTTCTTCAAGATCTCCTGCATCTGCCGGGGGACGAGGTCCTCCGAGGGGAAGAGGGGCTCGAGGCTTTCGTCGCGGATGAGGTTCATCACGACGCCCGGAGAGAGGGTTTCCGTGATGCCGAACGGGTACCGGCCGCACATGACCTCGTAGAGGGTCACCCCGATCGACCAGAGATCGGTGCTGTAGGAATAGGGCGTGTCCGGCCGGCCGAAGAGGATCTCGGGCGACATGTAGAACAGCGTCCCCACGCCCTTGGAGGAGGCCTGTTCCTGGGGGGAGAGGATCCGGCCGATCCCGAAATCCGTGATCTTGGGCGTCTCGCCGTCCATGAGGATGTTCTCGGGCTTGATGTCGCGGTGGATGATATGCTTCTTGTGGATGATGTCGAGCCCGCTGAGGATGCCCAGGGCGAGCTTGATGGCCGGCTTGCAGCCGATGAACTTCCGGCAGCCGCATTCCTCGATCCGGCCGCGGAGGTTGCCCCCCCTGACGTACTCCATGACCATGACGAACTTGTTCTCGAAGACCTCGAATCCGAAATAGCGGACGATGTTCTTCTGCTCCATCTCCGAAATCTGGAGGTGGAGGCTGGCCGTCAGTTCGAGCTCCTTCTTGAGGACGAGGGCCTTCTGCCTGTTCAGGGGGATTTTGATGGCGACCTCGTCCACCCCCCATTCCTTGATCAAGTCGGGATCGACGACCCGGGCCGACCAGGTTTGGGCGAACCCCCCGGTCCCCAGGTGGTCGATGAGCTCGAAGGATTCCTTTTCCTTGGGCATGGTCAGAGTCCTCGTCATCGGACGGCCGTAACGGTGGGACAGTTATATCCCGCCTTATCCGGCAAGTCAAATCCGCCGTCCGGGCCGGCGGCCGGGCGCCCGCGGCTCCGGGCGATACGTCTTCATTCGGGCCAAGTGGACGGTGACCCCGGCCGCGACGGCGAGCAGCGCCGCCCGGGCCCACCGGGACGACACGGCGAACAGAATCGTCGAACCGATCGTCAGCCAAAGGAGAACGACGGCTAGGGCTCTTTTCCGGGCCGGAATCCCCCTCCCTTCCCGATAGTCCCGGAGGTATCTTCCGAACAAACGGTTGGTCGTCAGCCAGACATAGAACCGCTTCGAGCTCCGGGCGAAGCACCAGGCCGCCAGGAGGAGGAACGGCGTCGTCGGCAGCACGGGGAGGACGATCCCGAGAAGGCCGAGGGCCACGAACAGAACGCCCGCCCCGGCCAAGAAAGCGCTTTTCAGGCTTTTCACGTCGTCCGATTCATCCCCGAGGCCGGTCCGAAAAGAAACCGCCCGGCGGCGAATTCCGGCTCACCTCCGGCTGGCCTTGGCGATGAAGCCGGCGATGTCCTGCTTGAACCGGGCGATCGACGGCTTGTGGATGTACATCATGTGCCCGGCCTCGTAATAGCCCATCTCGATCCTGTCCTTGAACTCCCCGTTGAACCCGATCTGGGCGAAGGTGTGCTCGGTGCCGAAAAACGGGGTCGCCCCGTCATAGTACCCGTTGCCGCAGAAAATCCGGAGATGGGGATTCTCGGCCAGGGCCCGGCGGAGGATGTCGGTGACGTCGGGCAGTCCGGACGCCCCGCCGCGGAGCGAAGCCCTCGGGTCGGGAGAAGGGACCGAGAAGTTCCAGGGATAGACGTCGCCGTAGACGGCGTAAGGGATGTCCTTTTCGTACCGCAGCTCGGTCCTCAGGTAGTGGTTGAGCCGGGTCGAGAACGAGCCCATGATGGCCGCGCTCGAAGGGTCGAAGTCGACGCCGTCGCCGGCGGCCTCGGCGTCGCGGCCGAGGATCCGGCTGTCGAGACGGCCGACGCTCCGGGATTCGGCCCGGAGGAGCTCCTTGACGAAGCGGCCGTGGGAGACCTTGAGGTTCGACTGCTTGACGTATTCGAGGCGAAGCCCGCTCATGGCCGCGGTCTTGCGGGCGATGTCCTCGTAGGCGGCCGGCGAGAGGCGGTTGCCCTTGATGAGGGCGGGGGCGTACTCATCGACGGCGAAGGCCCGGGCGGCCTCCAGGACTTCGGCGAGGGGCTTGGCCTGGAGCTCGGGGGGCAGCTTTTTGTGATACCAGGCCGTGGCCGTGTAGTGGGGGAGGAAGAGGACGTAGGGGAGGATGTTCCCCGGGGTGAACCGGATCGTCGCGAAATCGAGGACCGAGGACACGAGGATGATCCCGTTGAGGTACATGCCGTGGGTCCGGCCCTGCAGGACCCCGGCCACGGCGGCCGACCGGGTCGTCCCGTAGCTCTCCCCGAGAAGGAACTTCGGCGAAGCCCATCGCTCGTTCCTCGTGACGTAGAGGCGGATGAACTCGGCCACGGCCTCGGCGTCCTCCTGGAGGCCGTGAAACTGGCTTTTGGCCTCCCCGGGAAGAGGGCGGCTGTATCCGGTCGAGACCGGGTCGATCATGACCAGGTCGGTGACGTCGATGACGGAGAAAGGATTGTCGACGAGCCCGTAAGGGGGAGTTCCGGAGAGCCCCTCGTCGTCCATCGCCACCCGCCTCGGCCCCAAGCCCCCGAGGTGGAGCCAGACCGAGGACGATCCGGGACCGCCGTTGTAGGCGAAGGTCAGGGGGCGGGCCGAGGGGTCGCGGACCTCATCCCGGGTGTAGGCGACGTAGAAGATGGAAGCCCCGGGCTCCTCGTTCGGCTTGTTGATGATCATTTCTCCGGCCGCGGCCGTGTAGGCCACCGGCCGGCCGTCGATCGTGACCGTATGCTTGGTGACGGCCGGGGGCTTTTCGACGGCCGGGATTTTGGACGCGGCGGCCGCCGGCGCGGCGGCGGGGGTTTTTTGCGGCGGCGTCTGGGCCGAGAGCGGACCGGCGGCGGCCGCGGCCAGAACGGAGGCCAGGACGGAGGCCAGGACGGCGGCGGGGGGGCGGATGTTCATGAAGACCTCCTCGGGAATCGTCGCTTCTTCAGCTTTTCCCTTGTAGCAAAATTCGGCCCGTCGTTCAAGAAACCGAAGGGCCTTCCCGTCCGATGCCGAGGCGGGCCAGGAGGCGGGGGGATGGCCGCCCCTCGCCGTCGAAGCCGCGGAGACGGTAGTACCGGTCGAGCATCTTGCCCAAAGGGACGGTCGACTTTTTCGGATCGGCCTCCCGCCCCTCGGCCAAAAACCTCGCCGGCAGGGTGTCGTCCTTGCGGCTGATCCCCTCCCTGACGTTCACGGGCCTTTCGAGGACGGCATTTTCCCTCCCTTACTCGAATTCCTCGAATTCCTCCGCGGAATAGAACAGGGACGTCGCCTTGATCGTCTCGTCGTCGAGACGGCCCGTTCGGAGCATCTCCTCGGCGTTCTCCCTGGAAACCGCGGCCGATTTTTCGAGCTCCTCCAGCCGGGCGGGCAGGCCGTTCTCGCGGAGGATCGCCTTGACCGCCTCGAAAAGCTCCCGGCTTCCGTCGAGGAGCAGGCCTTCGTGAAGGATTTTGACCGCGACCATGCTCTTGAAATCGTCGAACCGGGCCTGCTCCCGGATCCGGCCGAGTCTTTTGATCTTGTAATCGATTTCCTCGTTGACGGCGGGATCGATGAGCATCCGGTATTTCTTTCGGTGGACGATCTCGTCGAGCCTGCGGACCAGGGCCTCCGGCAGACCGTCGTCGACGACAACGACCAGGTCGATATCCGATCCCCTGACGAGTTTTCCCGTGCTTCGCTCCGGACGAGGAACGTCATGGGCCATGCCGTAGACGATGTCTCCGGCGATGATGAAACAAGGCCGGGGGCTCCGGTCGGCCTCATCCGCGAATTCGGCCGTGATTTCGGCGGTCATCCGCCGGGCGAGCTCGAATTTCCGCCGGCTGATCTTCCGAATCCCGTCGAGGACCTCGGCGCTTCTTCGCTCCACGAGGCCCGGATCCCCGGCCGGGCCGACGACCGCGTAGCTGTAAAACTCCCTGAGGATCGAAGGCGACAGCCGGGCGAAGCCATCGACCCGGCGGTCAAGGCGGAGATAGCGTTTTCCCAAGGCCCGGACAAGGAGGCCGGGCGAGGCCTGACAGGTCCTCCAGAGGAGGGCGGGGTCGATGTCGACCTCCCGTTTGACCTCGAGCCCCGTCCTCGGCCCCTTGGCTTCGACGAGGCGGAGGACGGCTTCTTCCTCAGGATTCGGCATGGTCCGCCATGGGAGCCGTCAGGTCAGGTCGACAAAGACGATCCCGCGTTCTCGAAGAGCTTCCCGGCGGGCCTCGAGCTCCCGGCCCGCGATCCGGTCGAGGACATAAATCAAGGTCCCGCCGCCTTCGGCATAGGTCAGCCCGTAGGAAAGGGGCACCTCGGGAGTCGGCCTTCCCAGGAGGGAGCGGGTGACGGCCTCGACCTTCCGCTCGCCGTCGGCCAGCACCACGACCCTGCCGGCCCGGAAAATGAGTTCGGCGCCCATGGATATCGCGTAGGACGGGCAATCCGCGGCCGAAGAAAAATGGCCGTCGAGAACGGAGTTACGGACGGTGTCGTCGTCGAGGACGACAAGCATGACCGAACTCCCCTCGAACGGGATGCCGGACTCGTGGAAGGCGACGTGGCCGCGCCCTCCGACGCCGACGATCTGGAGGTCGATCCCCCCGGCCTTCTCGATCTTCCGGGCGTATCCGTCGAGGATGTCCGCCTTGATCCAGGCCAGGTAGGGAGACTTCCCCTCGCGCTTCAGGACGATGGATTTTCCCGCCCCGGCCCCTACCGCGGCCCAGTCCCCGGGGTGCTTTTCAAGCTCCCCGGTCAAGACCTCGCGGTCGACGAGAGATCCGGCGGGGACGTTTGTCTCGACGAATTTTCTTTTCAGCAGGCCGAAGAACTCCTGGATCATGAAGTAGCAGTAGCTTTGAGGGCGCATGATCCTCTGCTGGGGGTCTTCGCCCGG
>VGJF01000159.1 GCA_016867585.1 Candidatus Aminicenantota bacterium
TTTGATATAATGCCTGCTCCGTCGGGACGTGGCGCAGCCTGGTAGCGCACATGCTTGGGGTGCATGGGGTCGGCGGTTCGAATCCGCCCGTCCCGACCATTTTTTTGCCGCGGAAATCTCATCCGGAGCTTGAACGATTCATGAGCCTCGAGAGGATCCGGTCCCGGGGATGAGCGACCGCCTCATCCTCCTGTCCAACGACGACGGCTATTTCCGGGAGGAGATCCGCGCTCTCTTCCACCGGCTCAAGGACCTTGGACGGGTCCACATCGTCGCCCCCGACCGGGAAAAAAGCGCGACCTCGCTCGCCCTGACCCTCCGCCATCCTCTCCGCGTCCAAAAGATCAGGCCCCGGGTCCACGCCGTCGACGGCACCCCGGCCGACTGCATCTTTGTCGCGCTCCAAAAAATCCTCCCCCGTCCGCCCGACCTCGTCATCTCGGGACTGAACCCGGGCCCGAATCTCGGCCAGCAGGACGTCCATTATTCCGGGACCGTGGCCGCGGCCGTTCAAGGGACGTTTCTGGGCATTCCCTCGATGGCCGTCTCGATGATCCCGCGGCCCGCCGGGTCGTTCGACCTCGATTTCGCCGTCCGCGTCGTCCGCGATCTGGCCGTCCATATCCTCTCCCGGGGCCTTCCCAAAGGCGTGACCCTCAACGTCAACATCCCCCCTCCGCCGGTCAAAGGGGCCAAGATCACCAAGCTCGGGCTGAAATTCTACAGCCCCGAGATCATCGAGAGGAAGGATCCGCGGGGAGCGTCTTACTACTGGATTGGAACGGGGAATCCCCGCCGACTCGGCGATGCGGCCTCGGACGTCCAGGCGGCCTATCGGGGGTATATTTCCATCACCCCCCTTCACGCCGACCGCACCCATTACCGGGCCCTGAAGGGGCCCGCCCTCAAGGCCGTCGCCAAGGCCCCTCGCCTTTCCCGGGCCGGGGACCTTTAACTCGAAATTCTCGCGTCCGTTCGACGATCATGGAGGAAAACATGTCCTTGGATAAAAAGACCATCCCCGCGGATGTTCAGGTCGATGACAAGCTGGCCGCCGAAATCGGACGTCGGATCTCTCCGGACGGCCGGCTCTCCTGCGCCGAGGCCTTCGCCGCGGCCCGGGCGGCGGAAGCCTCCCCGGCCGCGGTCGGAGGCGCGGCCGACGCCATGGGAATCCGGCTCGGCCGCTGCCAGCTCGGGCTGTTCGGTTACCCCGGCCGGGCCAAAGGCTGGACCTCCGTTGTCGCCGAGCTTCCGGTTCAAGCCGGATTCGAAGACGCGCTCCGAAGCCTCCCGCCCTCGCCGAGCTGCCCGGAGATCTGGAACCTCGCCGACGCCTCGGGCGTGTCCCGTCTGCAGGCCGGATATTTAGCCGACAGGCTCGGACTCAAAGTCGGGCGTTGTCCCCTGGGGGCTTTTTAGGTGGATGCGGCGAAATCCATCGCCCGGATCGAACGGGCCCTGGACGCTCTCGGCCCCCACGCCTCCTCCTGCCGCCTCTGCCCGCGCGACTGCGGCGTCGACCGCAGGGCGGGAGAACTCGGCTATTGCCGCAGCCCGGACAGGGCGGGCGTGGCCAGGGCGCTTCTCCACTTCGGGGAAGAGCCCGTCCTCAGCGGCGTCCCTCCGCGCGGCCGCGGCTCGGGCACGGTGTTTTTCACCGGCTGCAGCCTCAAGTGCCTTTTTTGCCAGAACCATCAGATCAGCTGGTCGGGCCGGGGCCGTTTCCTCGAAGACGAGGAGCTGGCCGCCGCGATGCTGGACCTCCAGGACCGGGGAGCCCACAACCTCAACCTCGTCTCCCCGTCCCATCTTCTTCTGCCTATCCTCCGGGCCCTGAAGACCGCCAAAAAGCGGGGTCTCCGGGTTCCGATCGTCTACAACTCCCACGCCTACGAAAAAGCCGAGGTCGTCGAGCGCCTGGCCGGGATCGTGGACATCTATCTCCCCGACCTCAAGTACAAGGAGGCTTCCCTGGCCGGCCGCTGTTCTGGGGCGGAGGATTACTTCGCCCGCGCCGGCCCGGCCATCGAGGAAATGTTCATCCAGCAGCCGGATCTCGTCCTCGACGTCGACGGCCTCGCCCGGCGCGGAACGATCGTCAGGCATCTCGTCCTGCCCGGCCAAGCCTCGGACAGCCTGGCCCTCCTCGACTGGCTGGCCCGGACCTTTCCCCCGAGCCTCCCTCTCAGCCTCATGAGCCAGTATCGGCCCTGTTTCCGTCCCCCGCCCGACCTCGACCGGCCGCTTTCCCCGGAGGAATATGCCGCCGTTCTTTCGCGCGCTCAATCTCTCGGGTTCGAACATCTCTTCGCCCAGCCCGAGCTTTTCGGCCCGGGCGATCACCTCAACCCGGATTTCGACCTCGAGGATCCTTTTCCCTGGAAAGGACGGAAGGATCCGCCCGGGGGTCAGCGGTAAGAAACGGGCGTCGGGATCTGGTCTTCGGTGAATCCCAAGGCCAGGGAGATCGCCCGGAGCTTGGCCTGGATCAGCTGGACGTTTTCCGGCCCCATCCGGAGGAGATGTTTTTCGACTTCGCCGAGCTGTTCGAGGCGCTTATCCTTCAAGGCATAGGTCACAATCCCCTTTTCGACCTCGAACGGCCCCTCGAAGACGGGCGCCCGGAGAATGACGACGATCGCCCGCAGGAGGGTTTGGCGAAAATCGCCGGTCGGATAGCCGAGGTCCCGATAGGCTTCGTCGAGGAGGGGTTTGGCGCTCTCGTAAAGCCGGGCGCAGCCCGCGGCGCTGAGCGAATCGAAGACATCGGCGACGACGTTGTAGCGGTCGTAAGAGGCCGGGTCGATCTGTGTCCGGCCGTTCCGTTCGACGACCTTGAACGGCGTCCGAAGCTCGAAAAAATCCAGGTGAGGTCTCGGGCTCTGGCCGTTGGCGATGTTGTCGACCGCGGCCGCGAACCGGCGGATGATGTTCTTTGTCTTGAGCCATTCCAGGAAGACGGCGTTGGAGGAGAGCTCGGCCGCCAGGGCCCGGACGTCCTCGTCGCTCTTGTCGAGCTCGGACTTGATCGGGGAGGGAGCGGCCCCTTCTTTCAGGCCGGCGGCCTCGACGGCCAGCTTCTCGGCCGGGGACGGACCGCTTCCGGCAGGGACGTCCTTCCCTCTTCCCGTGAAGAACAGATAATAGGCCGCGACCCCGAGGACGATCAGGATGACGGCCCCGATTCCGGCCCGGATGACTTTCTGCTTCTCGTCCATGATGCTCCTCAAAAGCCCTCCCGGACTTTCCGGATCCGGACGTCCCCGGTTCCCGAGATGAGGACGACGGACCCGCCCTTCTCCCGGCCGATCTCGGCCGAGGTTTTTCCTCCGCCCCTGTCCGGACCGAGGTCGAAATCGGAAACGATCCGCCCGCCCGGCGCCTCGGCCTCGACTTCGGCATTCGCATCGTCTTCGAGGTAAAGGGTCACCGATCCCTGCCGGGCGACGAGACGGACGACGTCCTCAGGCCGGAAATCCAGGATTTCGGCCTCGGCCGTCCCTCTCTCGACCATCACCTCCAGGGAGCCCGAGTAGTTCTCGACCCGGACCTCCCCCGCCTGGACGGCCAGCCGGGAGCGTCCGTAGACGTCGCCGACATTGACCCGGCCGTGTCCGACGACGACGCTCTCGAGGTCGACGGCCCTCGGGACGTTGAGAATGAGACGGACGGGACGGACGGGATCGGTCTCCCGGCCGACGGGCCGAAGAACGACCCTCAAAACGCCGGGATGTTCATCGATCTCGACTTCGGGAGGCCCGGTCCGTTCCCCGAAACGGCTTCCCCGGGGTCCGCTCCATCCCCATTCGGCCGAAATCCGGACTTCCCTCCGGTCCCAGCCGAAGATCTCGACGTCGCCGACGGGGTTTTCGACGGCGATCGCTCCGCCGCCCTCCCAAGGAACGGTTTTTTCGAACATCTCCGGGAGCCGGCGCGGGAATCCACGCGGGTCGTCGATATAGACGGGGATGATGCAGGCCGTCGAAACGAAGGCCATGACGGCAACGGCCCCGGCGTACGGACGGATGCGTTTCATGTCGGCGTCCTCTCCCTGTCTAAACGGACGGCCGGCGGCCGCGGTTGATTCCCGACGGCCGGGAACTCACCCGCCCCGATCCTCCCCCCTCCGGGGGAAAAGACCTGGATCCGGTTGTTGTCCCGCTCGACGACGACGACCCGGCCCTGGGCATCGACGGCCACCCCGACGGGTCCGGCCAGTTGTCCCGGTCCCAATCCCTCGCCTCCCCAGGTCGAGACGACGGTGCCGTTCGCGTCCATTTTGACGATCGATTGCCGAACGGCGTCGGCGACGAAGACGAGGCCGGAGGCGTCGACGGACAAGCCCCGGGGATCCTTGAATTCCGCCTCTCCCTCCAAGGCCGCCTCGAGCCCGCCGTCGGGGGACAGTCTCAGGATCTTCCGCCCGACGATGACGAACATCTTCCCGCCGAGCCCGACGGCGACGCTTCGAGGATTTCCGGGGACGGCGAAGGCGGCGAGAAAGGCGCCGTCGGGACCATGCTTCTTGACCCGGCCGTTTCCGGAATCGGCGATGTAAATCAGGCCCTCGGAGTCGACGGCGATCCCCAGAGGCGTATTGAATTGATCGTCCCCCGATCCAAACTCACCCCACCTTGTCGGAGGACTCCCGGGGTCGTTCAAGACGAACACGGCGTGCGTTTCGGCATCGGTCAGGAGATAGCGGTTTCGGCCGTCGACGGCGATTCCCATCGGGGAGACGAGTCCGATTTCGGCCACGAGACCGGGATTCCACCAGGCCAACGTCTTGAGGACGACATCGAACACGCCGAGTTTCCGGTCGGCCGAGCCGATGACGACGTAATTCCCGTCCCGGTCGACGGCCACGGCCGTCGGGGAGCGGACCGGAGCCTCCGGGGAGCCGATGATGACATCCTCGCAGACGTACCCTGTTCCGACAAGTTTCGCCTCCAGGACGAATTCGGACTTCCCATCGGCCGAATCGATCCACGTTTCCCAGTCCTGATAATCGTCCTTGACCAGCTTGACCTGGTGCCGGCCAAGGGGGATCCCGGTCAGCTCGCCGTTCGTCGTCAATCCCGTCTCTTGACCATCCAGCAGGACCTTGGCCCCGGCGGGACGGGACCGGGCGACAAGGGTCAGTCCGACGAACTCGAGGACATAATCCCGCCGCATTTCGACCTGGTCAACGACGACCTCCTCCCGCACGGGCCGATATCCCGTCAAAGCGACTTCGAGGGTGACCTTGACGGATTTCGGGCTTTGATAGATCATCGGCGTGACGCCCGCCTCCCGCCCGTCGATCCGGACGACCGCCCCGGGCGGATCGCTGATGATCCCCAGGGTCAAGTCGATGCTCAAGCCCTGGGATTCGCGCTCGGCCTGCTTGAGGAGAAGGAGGATTCGGTCGTCAAAAATGTATTTCGTCGCCTCCCGGGCGACATCCGGCCCGAGCTCGAAGAGGTTTCGGAGTTCGCGTCGGGCCGAGGCGTCATCCTCCAGGCCGGCATGGGCCAAGCCCTTGAGAAGAAAGACCTCGGCCGAAAGGCCCAGCTGGCGCTTTGGGTCGGCCAGGCGGAAGAGCTTGGCCACGAGCGGTCCAAGCTCGTTCAAGGCCGCCTCGAAACGCCGGCCCTCCCGGATGAAATCCCGAGCCCTCCCGATCGCCGCCTCGATCTCGGCCGCGACGTCGACTTGGCCGTCCCGCCCGCCGTCCGGCTTTCCGGACATCGCCGCCGGTGAAACGGCCAAGGCCAAGGCGGCGATCAAAGCGATGGTCATTCCCGGTACACCCCGTCGATGAGGTCCTTGAATTTCTCCTCGACCTTGCCTCTTTTGATCTTGAGCGTCGGGGTCAGCTCCTCGCTCTCGAGGTCGAAATCCCGGTCGAGGACGATGATCTTCTTAATTTTTTCGTAGGGGGCGAGGTTCGGAGTCATGCGGTCGATTTCCCCCAGGAGAAAATCCCGGATGTCCGCCCGTCGGGCCAACTCGAAGGGGAGGTCAAAGGGGATGTTCCCCTCACGGGCATACGCCGCCAGCTTCTCGAAGTCGGGGACGATGATCGCCGAAACGAATTTCCGGCGGGACCCGAGGACCACGGCCGCGGCGATATACGGGCTGCGCTTGATCATGTTTTCGATCGGCTGGGGAGCGACGTTCTTGCCCCCGGCGGTGACGATGAGGTCCTTTTTCCGGTCGGTGATCGTCAGGAAGCCCTCTTCGTCGAGGACGCCGACGTCGCCCGTATGGAACCAGCCCCCGGCCAAGGCTTCGTCCGTTTCAGCCTCTTTCTTGTAGTACCCCTTCATGACGTTCGGGCCGCGGGCGAGGATTTCTCCATCTTCGGCGATCATGACCTCGACCCCGGGGACGGGCCGGCCGACCGTCCCGAATTTCAGACGGTCGAAGGTGTTGCAGGCGACGACCGGGGCGGTCTCGGTCAGGCCGTAGCCCTCGAGGATGACCAGGCCGACGGCATGGAAGAACTCGGCGATGTCCTTGGACAGAGGGGCGCCGCCGGAAACGAAGAACTTGACCCGGCCCCCGGTCTTGGCCAGAATCTTCGAATGGACGAGACGGCGGGCGAGGCCCCGCCTCAGCCGAAGGCCGGCGCCGAGGGGTTCGCCCCGCAAGGACCGCCGGCTCGCCTCCGTGCCGACCCGGATCCCCCAAAAGAAGATCTTTTTCTTCAAAGGGGAGCCGGCCCGGACGTTTTCCATGATCTTGGCGTGCATCTTCTCGAAAAGGCGGGGGACGCAGATCATGATCGTCGGCCGGACCTCGAGAAGGTTTTGGGCGACCGTTTCGATGCTCTCGGCGTAGGCGATCGAACAGCCCTTGTAAAGGAAAGCGAACGTCGTCATCCTCTCGAGAACATGGGACAGGGGGAGGAAGGAAAGGATCGTATCCCCGGCGTGGAAATCGGTGACGGCGTCGAGAGCCTTGACGTTGCTCAAAAAATTGCCGTGGGTCAGCATGACCCCCTTGGGCAGTCCCGTCGTCCCGGAGGTGTAGATGATCGAAGCGAGGTCCTCGGGCTTGACTCCGGCCGCGCCGTCTTCGTAAAGGCCGGGACGGCCGGCCTCCAGCCGGCGGCCGCGCTCTTCGAGATCGCGGAGGGTCAGGACGCCTTCGGGAGCCTCGGAAGCCATCATGACAAAATGGGAAACCTTGGCCAAGTCCTTGCGGACGGCGGCGACCTTGGCCCAGAGTTCCGGGCTCGAACAGACGACGACCTTGGCGTCGGAGTCGTCGATGATGTAGCGGATTTGCTCCGGAACGAGGGTTGGATAGATAGGGACCGTGATCCCCCCCAGCCCGAGATGGGCCAGGTCGGTCCAGACCCATTCCGGCCGGTTTTCGGACAGCAGGCAGAGTTTATCGCCGGGCCGGCAGCCCAGGTCGCGAAGGCCGAGGGATATCCCTTTGATGCGATCGTAGACCTCCCGGCTGGAGAAGGCGGCATATCGACCTCCGGCTTTGGCCAGCATGAGGTCGGGCTTTTCGTAGTTCCGGAGGAAATTCGCCGGGATTTGGCTGAGTGTTTCGATCATGAATCCCTCCTTCAAACTTATAGCACAACCGGCTTATCCTGGCAACGCCTGGAACCCGATCCACTCTG
>VGJF01000160.1 GCA_016867585.1 Candidatus Aminicenantota bacterium
GAAGTCCGACGATTGGAGAGGGAAGGGGACAAGCCGGTCGAGGGCGTCCAGATCTTCACCCCGACCCCGATGACCGTCTCGACGTGCATGTATCACACCGGCCTCGACCCGGCCACGGGCGAAGCGGTCTACGTCCCCCGCACCTTCGGGGAGAAGAAAGCCCAGAAACGCCTGCTCCGCGCTCGCCCCTGAGCGATTGATTTGATCCCGCGGCGGGTATATCATTCGACTTCCCTTAACTTGTTGATCGCGGAGGACTCATGAGAAAGCGCGCCCTGACCATCGCTTCGGCCGTGTTCGTTTCGGCGGCCTTCCTCGCCGGCTCCCAGGCCAAGGCCCCGTTGCCGGACGACCCCGTCCTCAAGAAGATCATCGAGCTCGGGACGACCGACAACCGGGTCATGACCTGGAACGATTACGCCAGCAACCGCTTCGGGGGCCGGGAGTCCGGGTCGAACGCCTACAACGACGCGGCCGAATGGGCGGTCTGGCAGTTCAGGCAGTGGGGCCTCGAGGCCGAGCTCGACGAGGCGGGTCAGGTCCCGGTCGGGTTCAACCGCGGTCCCTGGTTCGGCAAAATGGTCAAGCCGTCCGAAAAAGCGCTGTTCTTCGGAACGCCGAGCTACACGGCGGGGACGAAGGGCGTCCAGCGCGGCCCGGTCGTCATTCTCAAGGCCGACCCGTACTCGATCCCGGGACGCAACGCCACCCCGGAAAACGTCGAGAAGAAGCGGCAGGCCGTAGAAGCGGCGATGGCCGAAGTCAAGGCCAACAGGGACGCCTACAAGGACGCCTGGGTCCTCATCCCGGGAGAGAGCACGGGCTTCGCCAGGGACGGCCGCCGGAACACGCCCGAGTACGCCGACGCCAAGCTCATCCCTCCGCTGACCCGTCTCATGGTCGAGGCCGGCGCTTTGGGGACCATTCAACTCTCCAAGAGGGAGCCGTTCCGGATCCTGGACGGATTCGTCGACTCCTGGGAGACGCTGCCCGTCCTGCCCGACATCAAGCTGGCCGAGGACCAGTACAGCGAAATCAAGGCCCTCGTCGAAAAAGGCGAACGGGTCGAGCTCGAGTTCGACATCCGGAACTGGTTCAAGATGGGCCCGGTCAAGTACCACAACGTCGTCGCCGCCCTTCGTGGGACGACCCGGCCCGAAGAATATCTCGTCGTCGGCGGCCACTTCGACTGCTTCAGCGCCGCGACCGGGGCCGTCGACGACGGCTCGGGATTCGCCCCGGCGATGGAGGCGATCCGTCTCATCGCCGCGGCCGGGGGCCGGCCGAAACGGTCGATCATCGTCATCCTTTTCGCGGCCGAGGAAATCGGCCTGGTCGGGTCGCAGGCTTGGTTGAAAAAGCGTCCCGAAATGCACTCCCGGATCATGATGATGATCAACCGGGACGGCAGCCCGAGCGCCATCATCGGCGCCTCGGTCCCGGAAACGTGGTACGCGGATTTCCAGAAGATCACCGCGCCGCTCGTCAATCTGAATCCCAAGTGGCCGTTCCGCCTCGAGCGAGGCCTGCCGAGGGTCCAGGCGACGAGCCCCGGCGGGACGGACTCCTCTTCGTTCGAAATGCGGGTCATCCCCACCTTGAGCTTCCGAAGCCAGACGGACTATGTCTACAGCCATGCCTGGCACACGCTCTACGACCTCTACAGCGAGCTCGTGCCGTATGTCGAGCACCAGCAGCACACGGCTTTGGCGACGGCCGTCGTCGTCTACGGCGCGGCCAACCTCGACCGGCCGCTGCCGCGCGAGGGCGTCTACCTGGCCGACGGCTTGTATGCCGAAATCACGTTCGGCACGGCCGAGGCGCCGGTCCGGGTCATGACGACCCTCGATTACATGAACGCCCCCTTGCAGACGGCGAACTTCATCCGGATCGTCGAAGGGAAAAGCCCCGCCCCGGCCGGGCCCCGGGGAGGGATGGGCGGACCGGGAGGCCGTCCGCCGGAAATCCCGGCCATCGGCAAGGTTGACGTCGGAGGCGGACTGATCAAGGGCCTCATCGTCTCCGAGATCCAGAAATCGGTCGCGATCGCCGTCTTGCCGATGACGGTCAACGCGGCCCTGAAGCACGACGAGGCCGGCGTCCTCGGCGTCTCGGGTCCGAACGCCCTTTACCTCACCCTGGCGAAGAATTCGCGGCTGGACAAGACATCGACCGCGATCGGCAGGACGATCGCCGGCCGCGACCTCCTGGCCAAGGTGAAAAAAGGGGACGCGATCCGGGGCATCCGGATCGTCCGGGTCGGCCGGGCCGCCCGCGATTTCAAGACGGACGACGAGGCCTTCAAGAAAATCGCCGGGACATAAGCTTCGTTTTGGCGAAGTCCGCCGGCCGGCCGTCGCCGGCCGTCGTCTTGCATTCCCGCGGCGGAATCGCATAAGATGAGGTCAATGTCGGACGGGTCAAGAAAACGACGGCCGAAAAAATACCGCGTCGCCCTCATTTACAACGCCTATCAAGACTTCGAGGCGGAATCGAAGGCCGACGGGGGCAGCGTCCGGCACCTCCGCCAGATGATCCGCCGCATGGCCCGGGCGATGCGCAGCCTGGGCCATAAAGTCACCGTCGTCCCCATCGTCGGCGACCTGAACTCCCTCCAGCGAAAGCTCCGGCGGCTGCGTCCCCATGTCGTCTTCAACCAGTATGACGATGTCGTTCACGGCGCCCTCTACGAGATGCGCGTCGCGGCCTTCATCCCGATGCTCGGCTTCCCCATGACGGGTTCGCCGGCCCTCGGTCTCGGCCTCAGCCGGTTCAAACACATGGCCCTCGGGCTCCTCAAAGGCGCGGAGATCCCCATCCCCCCGGCGACGACCCTCATCGAGCGCCTGTCCGACCTCAACGGGCGAAAATGGAGTTATCCGCTCATCGTCCATCCCGGCCAGGAGCATGCCGGCATCGGCCTCGGCCGGGATTCGGTGGTCTTTTCGTTAACGGCCCTTCGGCAGAAGGTCAAGGACATCCTTCACACCTACCGACAGCCCGTCCTCGTCCAGCGTTTCCTGCCGGGCCGGGAATTCAATGTCGGGATCCTCGGAGGACGAAAGCTTCGCGTCCTGCCCCTGGCCGAGGTCGACTACTCGCGCCTTCCGGAGGGCATCCCGCCGATCATGTCCTATGCCGCCAAGTACGTCGCATCGAGCGTCGAGTTCAAGCGGACCCGGGTCATCTGTCCGGCCGAAGTCGATCCCGCCCTGGGCGCCCTGATTGCCGGGACCGCGGTCAAGGCTTTCCGGGCCGTGGCCGGCTGGGGATACGGGCGGGTCGACATCCGTCTCGACGAGGAGTCGCTGCCGCGGGTCCTGGAGGTCAACTGCAATCCCTGCCTCGACGAGGGGGTCGGTCTCGCCCGGTCGGCGAAGACCGCGGGGATCGGCTACCCCGAGCTTCTCCAATCCGTGATCAAGGCCGCGTTCGAGGGTCCGCTCTACGACATGAAGCTGCCCATTTTCAACATGACGGCCCCTCCGGTCCGGCGTTCGAGATAGCCGATAGCCCGTAGTTCTGGCCCCGCAGCCGGCCCGTGTAGTAATACTCCGTCGCCAGGGCCATCGCCAGGGAGACGGCGTCCATCAGCCGCTCTTTTTCCTTCCCCGGCCGGTAGACGAGCTTCAGGGCGTGGGCCCGGGACTCCAGCTTGTGGAGAATCGTTTCGGCCTCTTCCCCCGTCAAGGCGGACCAGAGGACGATCCGCTCCAGAAGGCGGTCGTGATATCTCTTCAGAAGACCGACCGCGGACGGGGCGGCCTCGCCCCGAAAAGGAGGGAATGCCCGCTTCAGCCGGTCGTCGACGTAGCCGCGGGCGGCCCGCCGGATCCGTTCCATTTTTTTCCCGTAAAACCCGGCCAGGGGATAGGTCAGCTTCTCGACCGGGAGGGACAACCTGAGGCGGCCGGTTTTAGGAACAGTCCTCCGGATCTCTTTCATCAGGCGGTCGACGCAGGCCAGCTTTTCGATGACCGGCCACCGGCGGTAGCGGGTTCTCCAGGCCGAACGCGGCGTCAGCCAGACGGCGAAAGTCTCCGCGAAGTCCTCGTCCGGGTGTTTTTGGGCATAGGTCCGGCCGTGGGGAAAGGCGCTGATGTGGCGGACGTAGCGGCGGCTCATCCTGTCCGGCCGGAAGACATCGCGGTAGGGCCTCGAGAACCGCCCGAAGTTCTCCTCCCAGCCCGGCCGGGTCCAGAGGCGGTAAGCATAATTCACGGCGTGACCGGTCTCGTGGCGAAGGAGCATCATGATGCTCTTGGGATCCTCGATCTCGCCCGTCTCCTCCCGCTCGATCTCCGCCAGCCTCGGGTCGGCGAGATAGAACGGGACGCCGATGACCGGGGTCCGGTCCGGGCAGCCCCAGCTGTCCGTCAGGTAGATTTTGGGCTTGAAACGGAGCTTCTTCGCCTCGAGCTCCTTTTCGAGCTTGCGGACGAGGGGCTCCAGCGGGGAGCCCTCGAGACGGAGATTGAGATCCGAAATCCTCGTGTTCAGCAGCTCGCAGCGGACGGTCTCCCAGCCTTGGACCAGAGTCTGGATGGTCTTGCCCTTCATTCCGAATCCCGAGGCCGCCTATGATACCGTCGCCGGGCCGGGAGGGTCAATGCCTCTTTTCGGCCTCCATCGCCGTGCGGATGAACTCCCGAATTTCCGGGCCGAAGGGCATCGTCGGGCCCTGGGCCGTGTTCCCGGCCCTCCACTCGCTCTGGTAGGCGGCGGCGATTTTCTTCTGGAGGCCGGGGTGGCCGCCGTAGCCCTCGTCGAGCAGACCCATCCAGCGCTTGGCCAGCGACTGGGCGACCTCGCTCGCCGGGTCGGCCGCCAAGTTCGCCTTGACCTCCTCGATGAGGGCGGTCCATTTTTTCTGGTAGTCCTCCATCATCTCGGGGGGATACTTCTTGCCGATCTCCTCGAATTCCTTCATGTCGGATTCGGTGAAGTGCTTCGCCCAGGTTTGCTTTCGGTCTTCGCTCATTTGAATGTCCTCCATGATGGTAATGAATTTTTTCCAATCGAGCCGGCCGCCGGTTTCGGCCATCCGCGCCGTATCGCGGAGGGCTTTGGCCGCCCGCTTCAGCCGTTCGATCTCCTTGTCTACGGCCTCGGCCTGCAAACGCATGGACTTGAGGAGGGCGGTTCGAGGGCGGGCCAGGGCCCGTTTGATATCCGCGAGCGACAATCCCAGGAATTTCAAGGTCACGACCTGCTGCATCCGGAAAAGGTCCTGGTCGGTGTAGTACCGGTACCGGTTGGACGTCCGGCCGCTCGGCTCGAGAAGCCCGATCTGGTCGTAGTAGTGGAGCGCCCGGACGGTGACCTTGGTCAGCCGGGCGAAGTCCTTGATCCGATAACGGCGGCTCATCTCGCACCTTCGTCGGCGAGTATAAACTATGACGTAACGTCAATGTCAAGGAGGCGAGTTGACAGCCCTCTCCTCGGTGCTATAGTTTGAATGATGCCTCTCTTATGCATGGTCGTCGGCGTTCCCGCCTCCGGCAAAACTTCTCTGGCTAAGGCCCTGGGGCGAAAGATCGACAATTCGGCGTATATCTCGAAGGACCTTATCCAGACGCCGTTTACGGATTCGGAAAGAATTGCGGGCCGAATGTATTCCATGATTCAAGGTCCCACGTACCAAATTCTGGTCGATTTCGCCGACGTTCAATTGGGTCTGGGCAAAACACCGATCATCGACGCCCCCTTTTCCATCAATCATCGGCGGAAGGACGAATACAGCGATTGGGTCCCTCCTTTCCGGAATGCGGCCGAGAAGCATCTTGCCCGATTGGCCATCGTGAGATGTGTTCCGCCCGACGAAGAGACGCAAAGAAAAAGGATCGAGGAGAGGCTGAAAAGGAAAGAATCGAAATGGGACCGATGGAAGCTCGATCATTGGTCTGAATTTCGGGAACAAGAGCCTTTCGACTTTCCCATCTCCCACGATGATGTTTATGAATTCATCAGCGATGAACGCTTCGAGGCGAGGACGGAAGAAATACTTTTTCGCCTCAGGAATGCCTACTTGCTTTTGGGCGTGTAGGAGAGGTCGGGCCGGTAACGGCCGGTTTTGGTCTCCATCTTCATAATGAGCGTCCGGGTCTTTTTCGAAAGAGCGGCCCCGTCCTCCCCCAGCGCCTCCCAGAATTTCTCTTCCGCGGCGGCGTAGTCGGCCGCGCTCTTGCCGTACTCGAACCAGACATAGACCGGCATCTTCGTTCCCAGGCCTCCCTGATAGGTCATGAAAGGGTCGAGGGCTTTTTTGGCCGCGCTCAGGGCGATCCACTCCTTGTTCACGGCTTCGAATTCCGCCTCTTTTCCCGGCGCGAGCCAGACGAAATCCCACGTATAATAGCCGATCTCTTCCGGCTTCAGGCGCTCTTTCTCCGGCAGAAAGGAAATGTCCGGACGGAAAATCCAGAATTGATAAACCCGTTCGATCTCGGCGGCGGCGAGACGCTCGTGAAGCGCCCGATAATTTTCGGGGCCCATTTTTTGGGAAATCTCCGCCCAAGCCTTGAACCACGCGTCGGCGCCGGCGTAGCCATTCATGGAATAGATGACATAATAGTGGCTATCGTCCGTGCTGTAAGTGTCGAGAACGAAGGGAAAGCCGTGCGTTTTCAGGTTGGCCAGCAGCTCTTTAACAGCATCTTCGTAGTCGGCGGTCCGGGAAATATCGATGAGGAAGTCGCCCATGAGAAAAAGCGGAGGCTGGTTCTCCTGGGATGAAGCCGCGGCCGGCATCACGGCGAGAGCGGAGGTCAGGGCAAAGGCTAAAATCCGATTCATGCGTTCTTTCATGAACTCCTCTTTCATCGGCGTCGGGAGAAAAAGCCTAGCGAGTGGCCGGCTCGAGCGCGGCCAGGCGCTTGCGGGCGTCGGCCGGCTCGGGAAAGATCTTGTCGGCGTCCTTCCCGTATTCGAGGAACTTCCGGTATTCGGCCGCCGCGCCGGACTTGTCTCCCTTTTCCTCGAGAATCCGCCCCAGCCGGTAGTGGTAAAGGGGGTTGATGAGATAGCGGATCCGGTTCGACGGATCGATCGTCATGAGCTTCCGGTATTCCGCCGCGGCCTCGTCCAGCCGGCCCGCCTTCCAATATGCCCGGGCGAGCATATCCTTCAACATGGGTAAATTGTATTCGCTGACCTCAGCGGTACCCATGCCGGGGAAATCCTCCGGACGGAATTTTTCCGCGGCGGCGACGGCCTCGTCGGCCGACCCTCCGGACAGGGCGATCTCGGCCGACATGATTTGATATCGGGGGGTATAGTATTCCCGATCTTCGCTTTCAGGGAGCGTGGGGAGAACGAGCCCGAGCTCTTCGAGCCTGGCTCGGGCGTCCGCCAACCTCCCTTGTTTGAGGTCCACCAAACCGGAATGGTGGGCCTTTCGCGCCGCCAGATTGCTTTTTCGGTCGGGATATGTCCTCCGATAGTATTCTCCGTAGCCTTCAAACGCCTTCCGAGCTTGGTCGAATCGCCCCAGTTCGGCGAGAATATACCCCGATATTCTGTCCG
>VGJF01000161.1 GCA_016867585.1 Candidatus Aminicenantota bacterium
GGGGAAAATGAGGTTCCTCTCCTTTCCCGTCCAAAGGCGCGGGCTCATCATATGCGCAAGCCTCCCCCGGATAAAGGGATGATTGCGGATTTGACGAGCGGGCCCGTCTGATTTATATTATTTTTTCAAATAGGAGGAGCGAATGTTTATCGGAGATTGGACCTATATCCTCGTCCTGCCGGCCGTGGCCCTGGCCTTGCTGGCCCAGTTCAAGGTGAAAAGCACGTACGCGAAATACGCCCGGGTCTCGGCCTCGTCGGGGGCCAAAGCCGCCGACACGGCCCGGGCCCTCCTCAATCAGGGGGGAGCGGGCCATGTTCCGGTCGAAAAAGTCCCCGGCCGGCTGACCGACCACTACGACCCCCGCAAGAGGATTCTCCGCCTGTCCGAAGGCGTCCACGACAGCTCGTCGATCGCCGCCCTCGGGATCGCCGCCCACGAGGCCGGCCACGCCCTCCAGCACAACGCCCACTACGGGCCCTTGGCCCTTCGGAACAGCATCTTCCCCGTCGTCAACATCGGCTCGACCCTTGCCTTTCCCCTCTTTTTCGTCGGCTTCATCGCCGGGGCGGGCGGACGCGTGCTCATGGACATCGGCATCCTTCTGTTCTCCTTCGCCGTCTTCTTCAGCCTCATCACCCTGCCCGTCGAGTTCAACGCCTCGAAGCGAGCCGTGGCCCTTCTCCAGGAGCGGGGCTTCCTGAATCCCCGGGAAATCGGCGGGGCCAAGAAGGTCTTGTCGGCCGCCGCCCTGACCTACATCGCCTCGGCGGCCATGGCCGTCCTCCAGCTTTTCCGGCTGCTCATCCTCCGCGACTCCCGCGACTAGAAAAACACTCCTATTCACAAAATTGACACGGCTCCCTTGCCGGTGATATGTAGGATTTCATCATTCCATCGCGGAGGAGGTTTCGAACATGACTTCCCGCCGACTCGCCGCCCTCGGTCTCGCCGTTCTCTTCGCCGCCGTTTCCCTCCCGGCCCAGACCTCGCCCGAGAAGTTCCTCGGCTTCAAGCCCGGGGCCGACCGGAAGCTGGCCGACTACGCCCAGATCAAGGCCTACTTCGACAAGCTGGCCTCCGAGACGCCGAAGATGAAGCTCTTCACCATCGGAGAGTCGACCCTCAAGAAGCCGATCATCATGGCCGCGATCTCGACGGCCGAAAACCTGGCCAAGATCGACCGCTGGAAGGAGATCGCCGGCAAGCTCCGCGACCCCCGGACGACCTCCGTCGACGACGCCCGCCGGCTGGCCAGGGAGGGCAAGTCGGTCGTCCTCATCACCTGCTCCCTCCATGCGACCGAGATCGCCGCCTCGCAGATGTCCATGGAGCTGGCTTATGACCTCGTCACGGGGAACACGTTTTTCGACGCCGGAAAAATCCTCTCCGACGTCGTCGTCCTCCTCGTCCCGACCCACAACCCCGACGGCAACCAGATGGTCGTCGACTGGTACAAGAAATACGTCGGGACGAGGTACGAGGGCGGCTCGATGCCGTGGCTCTACCATCCCTACGCCGGCCACGACAACAACCGCGACTGGTACATGTTCAACCTGGCCGAGACCCGGGCCGTTTCCAAGGTCCTCTACCACGACTGGCTGCCCCAAATCCACGTCGACATGCACCAGATGGGCGCTTCCGGGGCCCGCCTCTTCGTCCCGCCGTTCATGGACCCCCCCCTCCCCAACATCCAGCCCATGGTCTGGCGGGGGGTCAACCTCGTCGGGATGAACATGTCCTACGACCTCCAGAAGCACGGCTACAGCGGCGTCGTCAACGGCCGGTCCTACACGGGCTGGTGGATCGGGGCCTGCGACGACACCTCCTGGCTCCACAACGTCATCGGCATCCTGACCGAGGCCGCCTCGGTCCGGGTGGCCACGCCGACCTACACCGAGCCCAACGAGATCCCCCGGTCCTACTACGAGAAGCGGATCGATTATCCCGACCCCTGGCCCGGCGGATGGTGGCGGCTGCGGGACATCGTCGACTACGAGCTCGTCGCCGCGAAAAGCATGATCAAGACGGCCGGCCTCCACAAGGACGACCTCCTCTTCAACTTCCACCGGATGTACAAAACGTCCGTCGAAAAGGTCGAGAAGAACCAGCCCTATGCCTTCGTCATCCCCGACCGGCAGCGCGACGCTCCGACCATGCTCAAGATGCTCGAGATCATGATGATGGGCGGGATCGAGATCCACCGGGCCAAGGCCGACTTTGTCGCCGGGGGCCGGGGCTATCCGGCCGGATCGTTCGTCGTCCTGATGGCTCAGCCCTACAAGACCTACGCCTGGGCCCTCCTCGAGAAGCAGAAATACCCCGACATGCGCCAGTATCCCGGCGGCCCGCCTCAGCCGCCCTACGACAACGCGGCCTGGACGCTCCCCCTCCAGATGGGCGTCGCTTGCGACCAGGTCGATGAGCCGTTCGAGGCCAAGCTCGACCGGATCGCCTCCGTTCCCTATCCCAAGCCTCCGGCCGGACCGGGCCGGGAGGCCTACGTCCTCCTCAATTCCGAAGTCAACGCCTCCTACGCCGTGGCCTTCGCCCTGCTCAAGGACGACAAGGCCGAAATGTGGCGGACGAAGGCCAAGGCCTCGAAGAGAGGCGTCTTGATCCCAGCCGGGTCGTTCCTCGTCAGGAACACGCCCGAGGTCCAGAAAGCCCTTCCCCCGCTCCTGGCGAAACACCATCTCGCCGCCGCGGCCCTGGACGATGTCGCCGACCTCCCCAAGGCCCCCCTCCGGAATCGCCGGATCGGCCTCTTCCAGAGCTGGCGGGGGAACATGGACGAGGGCTGGACGCGCTACGTCTTCGACGACATGGGGATTCCCTACAAGACCCTCCACAACGAGGACATCCGGGGGACGAAGGAGAAAAAGCCCGACCTTAGGGCCGACTTCGAGGTCATCGTCTTCGCCGACGAAAACCCGAACACGATCAAGGGGACCCGGCCCGCGGAGGCGGCGGCCGGCGGGCCGCGCGGCGGCGGGGCGGGCCAGCGCCGCGAATCGACGACTCCTCCCGAATACGAGGGCGGGATCGGCCAGGAGGGCGTCGACAACCTCCGGGCCTTCGTCGAGAAGGGCGGAATCGTCGTGACCCTGAACGGGGCCTGCGAGTTCGCCATCGCCGACTTCGGCGCCCCGGCCCGCAACGCCCTCTCCGGCCTCGACCGGACGAGGTTCTTCTGCCCGACCTCGATCCTGAAGATTCTCGTCGACAATGAAACGCCGATCGGCTACGGGATGCCCAGGGAAGCGGCGGCGATGTTCGCCAACAGCCTGGCCCTGGAGACGTACTTCCCTCCCTACGACTGGGAGAGGAAGGTCGTCGCGACCTACCCCGACGACGGCGTCCTGCTCAGCGGCTGGCTGCTCGGCGAAGAGAACCTGACCCGGAAAGCCGCCGTCGTGGACGCGAAATACAAGGACGGCCGGTTCATTCTCATCGGGATCCGCTGCCAGAACCGGGCCCAGTCCCACGGGACGTACAAATTCCTCCTGAACGCCCTTCTCTACCCGGAGAACGAGTGAGCCGGCCGGAGAAAAAGCCCGCCGGCCGGCTTTTCGGCGAGCCTGGATCCTAAGGTCATTTCGCATCGTCTTTGGGGGTGAATCCCGGGGAGGAAAGATCACCTCCTCTTCCCCCCAAGAGGAGGATGTCCGGGGAAGGCGGCTTCTGTATAATCATCATCGAGACCGGGCCGAAATCCGTTTTGCCCCGCCGCAGCCGGGCCGAACGGCGGTAGCCCGGGTAAAGGACGGAACATGAGCCCCGGAAAAAAGGCCAGGATTCTCCTCAACGGCCTCCGGGCCTTCGCCTCCTACCGGCTGGGGAAATCCCGTTTGGGCCACCTTCCGTCCTACCTCTGGATCGAGCCGACCAACCACTGCAACCTGAAGTGCATCATGTGCCCCTCGGGAGCGGGGCGCGTTCGGGCCGAGCGGGGAGACATGGACCCGGCCCTGTTCCGGCAAATCATCGACGAGATCCATCCCTGGGCCTCGACGATCATCTTGGCCATGGGGGGGGAGAGCCTCCTTCACCCCGGTTTGTCCGACATGATCCGGACGGCCGAAGGGCGGGGGATCAAGGTTCATCTGAACACGAACGCGACCCTCCTCGACGAAAACAAGACCGAGGAGCTCCTGGCGGCCGGGATCAGCTCGATCAGCTTCGCCTTCGACGGATTCGGCAAGGGCCCTTACGAGCGCGCCCGTCGGGGAGCCGATTTCGGCCTCACCGTCGGCCGGATCCTCCACTTCCTGCGCCGGAGGAAAGCGATGCGCCGGAAAAAGCCCTATGCCGTCCTGTCCATCCTCGACCTCGGCCGGGACGACTCCTCGCCCGAGGACAAAGGGAAGTTCCTCCGGGCGTTCGACGGCCTCATCGACGATGTCCATGTCCGGAGCCCCAATTCCTGGGGACCGGTCTTTCTAGAATGCCCGGATTTCCGGTTCGATACGTTCGATCGTCCCTCCGGCCCCTGCGGCCGACTCTGGAACACCCTGGGCCTGGCCTGGAACGGGGACGTCCTCCCCTGCTCGTTCGACATGAACCATGATTACGTCCTCGGCCGCCTCGGCCGGACGACGGTCGCCGAGGCCTGGAACGGGCCGGCCATGGTCGCTCTGCGGAAAGCCTGGCTCGAAGGCCGGCCCCTGGATCTCCTTCCTCTCTGCCGGAACTGCACCGTCGCCGGATCCCCGAGGATCCTGGGCGTTCCGGCCGGGCTGCGGGCTTCCCTGGCCGACGGCCTGACGAACGTCTTCGGCTACGGGTTGGAGCGAAAGGCGATCCGTTTCGCCAATCTCATGAGGCGGGGACGGTTCACCGCCCGACCGGTCCGAGACGGGGCCGCGGCCTGGACATCTCTGGAGGATTCCCGATGACGCCCCCCAGCCCGACCGCTCGTCTGCCCTATTACGAGGCCCTCGTCCAAGACATCCCCTTGCTCTACAAGACGCCCGAGGAGATCGCCGAGGCCGAGAGGGTCGTGGCCGAAGCCGAAGCCCAAACCCGGCGGCGGGACATCATCCGCCTCCGGAAGCCCCGCCGGATCAGGCGGATCGCCGTCCGCTGGCTCGTCCGCCTGAGGTACGGGTTCCATCTCCGCAAAGGAACCTACAATCTCCGCGTCGCCAGAGGCTATCTCCTGTCCTTCCTGGAGAAGGCTGTTCGCAAAAACCGGCCCGTTTTCCGGGGGATCGAGTTCGGGCTGACGTTCCGCTGCAACTTCAAGTGCCGCCACTGCCTCTGCGCCCGGATCGACGAGACGGAAACGCGCCGGGAGCTCGATCCCGACGAATACGAGCGGATCGTCGCCGAGGCGATGGCCCTCGGGGCCCACACCTTCGGCCTGGAGGGCGGCGAGCCCTTCGTCTGCCCGGACTGGGAGGAGATCATCGGGAGGATGAGGCCCTGGAAGAACCACATCATCATCTCGACCAACGGCTACATGCTGGACGAGGGCCTCGTCCGCCGGTGCGCCGCGGCCGGCGTCGACACCCTGAACATCAGCCTCGACAGCGGCATCCCCCAGCTCCACGACCTCTTCCGGCGGAAAAAAGGGAGCTTCGACAGGGTCCTCCGGGCGGTCGAACTCTGCCGGGCCCACGGGATCAAGGTCATTCTCAACACCGTCGTCCACAAGAGCAACCTCCATACCGAGGGCTTGATCAGGCTGTTCGAGTTCGCCGAGCGGCGGAAGGTCCTGATCAACGTCCTCTTCGCCAAGGGCGTCGGGGCCTTCAAGGACAAGGAGGAAATGATGTCCGAGGCCGACTACGCGGCCTTCTTCGCCATCGCCGCCCCCTACACCTACTGGCATATCCACCATTGGGGAAAGCTGAAATCCAACCACGGCGGCGAGGGATGCTCCGGGGTCAAGGAATTCATCAACATGACCCCCTACGGCGACGTCATCTGCTGCGCCAACAATCACGTCTATCTCGGCAACGTCCGCGAAGAGCCGCTGGCCGCCATCCGGGAGCGGGCCCTCCGGGAGTCCCCGTTCGGCCGGTACCGCCGCTGTTTCCTGACCCGCGACCCGGACTTCATGAACGTCTATTATCCCCTCCTCGAGGAGCGAGGCTGGGTGAGTTTGGAAGAGTTCCGCAAGGCCCTGAGGGCCTACGAGGATGAAAAGCGAACGGTCGTCTACCCCGAGCTCAAGGCGGACGGCTGAGGCCGTCTCCCGGCCCGCCCGCCGACGGCTCCTGAAAACCGCGGTCAACGGCCTCCTCCTGACGGCCGGATTCCTCCTGACCGCTCTCGTCCTCAAGGCTTCGGGGATGTCGCCGGCCGCCCTCCTGGACAGGTTCCGGGAGGTCCGATTCGGCTATCTCCTGCTGGCCGGAGCGGCCTACGGTTTTCAATCGCTCTTCATCGCCAAGAGATGGACCGTCCTCCTCGGCTGTTATGCCGACCTCGGACGCCTGCCCAAGGGGTTCATTTTCTACGCCACCAACCTTGGGCTTCTCCTGACGTCGTTCGTCCCCGTGGTCGGCAACATGGGGGCCAAGGCCCTCGTCTGCAAGCTCGAACAGGACATTTCCCTCCCGAAAACGGTCTTCGCCGTCTCCTTGGAATACCTCCTCGGGTTCGCCGTCATCGCGGCCATGATCGTCCCCGGCTCGCTCTACGCCCTCGGCCTCCTGGGCGTTCCGGCGGCGACGGCCGTCCTCGTCCTCGTCTCGGCGGCCTTGCTCATCGGCTTTCCCCGGGGCTATCGTTTCTTTCTGTCGAGGATCGGGGGTCTCCTGGCCTTCGGGGAGAGGCGCCTCGGGAGATTCGCCCTCCTTCGCCGCCTCGCCGGCCGGGCCAACGCCCTGTCCGGACGCTTCGCCGACATCGGCCCGAGAGCCTCGGCCAAGCTCGTCCGGTACAGCCTGTTGACCTATTTCGTCGTCCTGGCCCGGAGCTATCTCTGCGTTCTCGCCTTCGACATCCCCGTCGGCTTCTTGGAATTCTCCCTGCTGTTCGCCTGGGGATACGCGCTCTCCTGCGTCGGGGTGACCCCCGGAAGCCTGGGCGTCGCCGAGCTCGGCTGGTTCGGCGTCCTGACCTTCGCCGGCGTGGGGAAGGAGAACGCGGCCTTTTTCGCCCTGGGCAAGAGGGTCGTCGACCTCGCGGCCGCCCTGGCCCTGGCCGCCGGGAGCTACGTTTACAGCGGATGCCGCAAACGGGCTTGGCCGGCCGAGCCCTGGCCCGGCCGCGGGAGGGGGATTACGAAATGAGACGGGCGGTCCCGCGCGCGGCCATGGATTTCGGCCCGGCCGACCTCGCCGCCGCCCTGGCCCGGACCGCCTCAATCGCCGGGAAAGCTCCCGGAAGGGCGGTCTCGGACTTCGAGACGGCCTTCGCGGATTGCCTCGGGACCGCCGGGGCCGTCGCCTTTTCCTCAGCCCGGGCGGGGATGTACTTCGGATTGCAGGCTCTCGGCTTCCGGCCGGGAGACGAGGTCATCCTGCCGGCTTACGCTTTCTG
>VGJF01000162.1 GCA_016867585.1 Candidatus Aminicenantota bacterium
TGGTCCGATATGAGGCCTCGACCGGCCGGAGGTCCGTCCTCCTTTCGCCCGCACATATCCTCCCCGCAGGAGCGGCCAAACCCCCGTCCATCGAGGATTATGTGCTCTCGCCCGACGGAAGCCGCATTCTCATCCAGGCCAACGGTCGCGCGGGCGAGGATCCCGGCCGCCGCATTGTCGATTATTGGGTCTTCGAGCCGGCGTCCGGCGCCCTTGGCCAAGTCATGGTCGGCGTCGACCCCGCCCCGCTCCGCAATAGTTTCTCCCCCGACGGCGGCCGCATCCTCTTCCTCCTCCGGCAGAATCTTGGCCTGAAGGACCTCAGAAGCGGCAAGACCGTCGCCCTGACGGCCGACGGCCTCGTCGACTCCGTCTCCAACGGAAGGGCTGTTTGGAGCCCCGACGGGACGAGGATCGCATTCATCCAGACGGATTCTTCGGCCGTGGGGCTGCGTCCCATCGTCGATCCCCTCGAGCCGACCTATCCCAAGGTCCGGTACGTCCGATTCGCCGTCGTGGGTTCCGCCATTCCCTCACTCCGTGTGGGAGTCGTCGCCGCGGACGGCGGCCCGGTCCGCTGGATGATCCTGCCGGCCCCCCAGAAAGGTTTTTATCTCGGTGATGTGAGCTGGGCCGGAAATTCCGACGAACTGTTCATCGAAAAGCTGAGCCGCTCCCGCGACGCCCGCGAATTCCTCCTGGCCAACGTCCGCACCGGGCAAGTCAAACCCTTCTACCAGGAAACCGACCCAGCCTGGGTCGAGGCGAGCTACGCGACAAACGCCGGCCTGGAATGGATCCGCGGCGGCCGGGCCTTCGTCCTCCTGAGCGAGAAGGACGGCTGGCGGCACGCCTATATCGGCCTCCGCGGCGGGGGACCGCTGTCCCTCCTCACGCCCGGGGCCTTCGATATCATCGCCCGGGGCCGGACCGAGGAAAAGGACGGCTGGTTCTATTATCTCGCCTCGCCCGAAAACGCCACCCAGAAATACCTCTACCGCATCCGGCTCGACGGGACCGGCCAAGCCGAGCGCGTGACTCCGGACGGCCAGCCAGGCTCGCACACGTACGTCTTTTCCCCCGACGCCCGCCTGGCGTTCCACACGCATTCGACCTTCGACACGCCCCCCCGGGTCGAACTGGTGACGATTCCCGAGCACAAGGTCATCCGCGTCCTGGAGGACAATGCCGGGCTCCGGGCCCGGATGGAGTCGTGGATCGCCCGGCCGACCGAATTCTTCAAGATCGACATCGGCAACGGGGTCGTCATGGACGCCTGGATGATCAAGCCGCGCGACTTCGACCCGGCGAAGAAATACCCCCTCTTCGTCTTCGTCTACGGCGAGCCGCACGGCCAGACGGTCCTCGACGACTGGGCCGGAGGGCAAGGCCACGGGCCGTTCCATCGCGTCATCGCGGACTTGGGCTATCTCGTCGTCTCGATGGACAATCGCGGCACGCCGGCCCCCAAAGGGGCGGCTTGGCGGCGGGCCGTCTTCCCCAGCCTCGGCCCGCTTTCGACCGAGGAACAAGCGGCGGGCGTCAGGGAGCTCGGCCGGACGCGGCCGTATGTCGACCCGTCGCGCGTCGGGATCTGGGGCTGGAGCGGCGGCGGTTCGAACACCTTGAATGCCATGTTCCGAAAGCCCGATGTCTATCATCTCGGGATCGCCGTGGCGCCCAAGCCCCAACCGCATCTCTACAACGCCTGGTTCCAGGAGATCTACATGCGGACGCGCGAGGACAATCCGGAGGGATACGGCCAATCCGCGCCGATCCATTTCGCCGAAGGACTGAAAGGAGACCTCCTCCTCGTCCACGGGACCGGGGAGACGAACACCCACCTCCAGATCACGGAAGGGTTGGTGGATCGGCTGATCGAGCTGGGGAAGCAGTTCCGTTATATGGCCTACCCGCACCGCGACCACGGATTGAGCGAGGGGAAGGGCACACCGCTCCATCTGCGCATGTTGATGGCGCGTTATCTGCTAGAGCACCTGCCGCCCGGCCCCCGCTGAAGGGAGCCGGACCATAATCGCCTGGTCACGAGCGCTCGATCAATTCTCCGGCATCCGTTCCGCCGGTGGGCCGGGGAGGGGAGAGTCTAATCGCCAAAGGCCGGCGCCCGAAGCGAGGAGGTCGAAAATGAACGATATCCGGTTCAAGCCCATCATGGCCGCGGCGATGCTCATCGTCATCGCGGGGGGAGCGAACGATCGTCATTCGTTCGGCCCGGTCTCGACGTCCGAAATTTCGGGCGGCGGCGCCTCGAAGATCCTCCGGTACCGGCAGCCCGCCTCGGCCTGGATCGAAGCCCTGCCGGTCGGAAACGGCCGCCTCGGGGCGATGGTCTTCGGCGGAACGCTCGAGGAACTGCTCCGCCTCAACGAGAACACCGTCTGGACCGGCGGCCCCTACGATCCTCACGGAACCGGCGACGGCGTCAAGGCCCTGCCTGAAATCCGCCGGCTCGTTTTTGAGGGAAAAGGCAAGGAAGCCGAGGCGCTGTTCGAGAAGGCCATGATGGCCAAGGTCTGGGATCAAGCCCAGTATCAACCCTTGGGCGATCTGCGCCTCACCTTCCCCGGCCACGGCATTGTGACTGATTACCGCCGGGAGCTCGACCTCGACACGGCGATCGCCCGGACCACCTACCGCGTCGAAGGCGTGCGGTACGTCCGCGAAACGTTCGCGACCTCGGTCGATCAGACGATCATCGTCCGCCTGACGGCCGATAAGCCCGGAATGATTTCGTTCTCGGCGACGCTCGACGGCCGGACGAACGCCCGCCGGCGGAGCGATGAGAATTGGACCGTCCGAAGCGAGGCCCCGGCGACGATCCTCCTGCGGGGGCAGACGGCAAGCTTCCGCGGTTCGACCGAGAGGCTCCGCTATGAGGCCCGCCTTCTGGCCGCGGCCGAAGGCGGCAAAACCGAGATCGTCAATACCAGCGAACACGACACTCTCAAGGTGACGGCGGCCGACGCCGTGACGCTCTTCGTCTCGGCCGCGACGAGTTTCAAGAACTACCGCGACGCGGGCGGCGATCCGGAAGCCAAGGCGAAGGCCGACCTAGCCAAGGCCGCGGGCAAGCCCTATGACAAGATCGCCGCCGACCACCTCGCCGAGCACCGCCGCCTCTTCCGGAGGGTCGAACTCGATTTCGGCTCGACGCCGTCATCGGCCCTTCCGACCGATGAGCGCTTCGAGGCGTTCGCCGCCGGGAACGATCCGGACCTCGCCGCCCTCTACTTCCATTTCGGCCGTTATCTCCTCATCAGTTGTTCCCGGCCCGGCGGGCAGCCGGCCAACCTCCAGGGCCTCTGGAACGCGGACATGAATCCGGCCTGGGGAAGCAAGTTCACGACCAACATCAATTTCGAGATGAATTACTGGCCGGCCGATATCGCCAACCTCGAGGAATGCGCCGAGCCGTTCCAGGCCATGATCCGTGATCTCGCCGAAGCCGGCCAGAAGACCGCCCGGGTGAACTGGGGCGCCCGGGGGTGGATGCTCGGACATAACACCGACATCTGGAGGGCGACGGCGCCCATCCACGGCGCCTATTGGGGTGCCTGGCATGCCGGGGCGGGCTGGCTTTGCGCCCAGCTCTGGGATCACTATCTCTTTTCCGGCGACCGGAAATTCCTGGAGGCGTATTACCCGGTCATGAAATCGGCCGCCGAGTTCTTTCTCGATACGCTGGTCGTGCATCCGAAATACGGCCGGCTCGTCACCTGCCCCTCCGGTTCGCCGGAAAACGGACCCGGGGGGGATCCGATGTGGACCCGCAACCCCGACGGGACGCGGAACCGGCCGATCGGGATCGCGGCCGGGCCGACGATGGACCTCCAGATCGTCGGGGAGCTGTTCGACCTCTCGGCGAAAGCGTCCGAAATCCTGGGCGTCGATCCCGACTTCCGCAAGCAGGTCCGGCAGACCCGGGCCAAGCTCGCGCCGATGCAGATCGGCCGCCTGGGCCAGCTTCAGGAGTGGCTCGAAGACGTCGACAGCCCGGACGACCATCATCGCCATGTCTCCCATCTCTGGGGGCTTTATCCGGGAAATTCGATCTCTCCGCGCAGAACGCCCAAGCTGGCGGAGGCGGCCAGGCAGACGCTGCGCCTGCGCGGCGACGCCGGCACGGGCTGGTCGATGGCCTGGAAGATCAATTTCTGGGCTCGGCTCCTCGACGGCGATCATACCTATGAAATGCTGAAGCGCCAGCTCGCCCTGACGACGGCCCTCACGGGAAAGGGCGGAACCTATCCCAACCTGCTCGACGCCCATCCGCCGTTCCAGATCGACGGCAATTTGGGAGGCGCGGCCGGGATCGCCGAGATGTTGATTCAATCTCATGAAGGCTCGATCGACCTGCTGCCCGCCCTGCCGTCGGCCCTGGCCCGGGGCGCGTTCCGGGGGCTCCGGGCGCGCGGCGGCTTCGAGGTGGACGCGAGTTGGGCAAACGGGGTCCTCACGAAAGCGACCATTCGTTCCCTAAACGGGAACGTCTGCAAGGTCCGGTGCGGCAAGCTGACCGCAGAATTCAAAACCGAGGCCGGAAAATCGTACGTTCTGGACGGCCGGCTGAAAAAGACTAGATAGGAACATGAAAAAAAGGCCATCTTCCATTTCGATTCCAGTGTTGTTCTTGGCAGGCGTGATGATTCGGGCCGCCCCGGCTCTCGCCGCTCAAGATTCGGGACCGGTGTCCCACTGGACATTCGACGAAGAATCCGGCCCGACGGTTCTCGACAAGGCCGCCCATATCAAGGATGCGGTCGAAGGCCTTTTCAAATTTCCCCCGGGTGTTTTTGGGACCGGCCTGAAGTTCGACGGTTATACGACCCGGGTGATCCGGAAAGGGAATGCCGCCCCTCGGCTCGGCGACGCCTTCTCGATGGATGCCTGGATCGCCATGGCCGCCCTGCCCTGGAACTGGTGTCCCATCCTGAGCCAGGAAGCGAACGGGCTCGCGGGCTATTCCTTCGGCATCGGATCCCGAGGCGAGTTCGGCCTCAAGGTATCGGTCCGGGGGGAGTGGCGGGAGTGCCTGTCGCAGGTCCGGATCCCCGTCGGGAAATGGGCCCATGTCGCCGCCGTTTATGACGCGGCGACGGGAATCCGGTTGTTTCTGGACGGGCAGGAGGCCGGCGCCCTGTCTTTTCAAGGCAAGGCCGTCTATGCCGGCAGGGTCGACCTCCTGATCGGGATGAATCCCGAGAAACGGAAACCGTCTCATATCGTCGGAGGGGGCGCGGGCACGATCGAAGGCTGGTACGCCTTCGATGGGATCATGGACGAGATCCGGATCTTCAATCGCGCCCTGGCCGCAGGAGAACTGAAAAGGGCTTATGAAACCCGGACGCCGGTTCCGCCTCCGGAACTCTCGGCCCGCCGCCTCCCCTCCGGTCCTCCCGGCCCCGGCCGTTTCGGCGCTTATTATACGAAGCTGAAATACGACGAAAGCTGGGATGCTCTCTGGCCGGTCGGTCCGGCTGCTGATATCGTCGTCGAATTCGACGATTCGCCGATCCGGGTTGTGTTCTGGCGGGGGACGCGATACGGCCCCGCCTGGGTCATGGAAAACGGGCAGTGGATCGTCGACCAGAGCATGGAGACATGGAACGACACGGAGGGCTGCTACGAACACATGGAAGATCCGCGGTGCCTCTATTCCCATGTCCGGATCCTGGAATCGAACGAAGCCCGGGCCGTGGTCCATTGGCGCTACGCCCCCGTGAGTTCCCGGGACCATTTCTCGGGTTTCGACGAGACTTCGGGCTGGGGACTGTGGGTGGACGAATACTATTATTTCTATCCCGACCTGAAGGCCGTACGCAAAATCACCTGGCCGTCAAGGCTTCTCCCCGACGGCACTCCGTCCCAGATCCAGGAAACCATTCCCCTGACGCAGCCGGGCCAAGACACGGATGATATCCTTCATTCCGAAGCGATCACGATCCTCAACCTGAAAGGCGAACGCCAGGCTTATTCCTGGCCGGGGGAGATGAACGATCCGAACATGCAGAGCAATCTCAAGCCCGTCAATCCGAACATCCAGGTCGTCAACTTGAAATCGAAGGCCAAACCATTCATCATCTTCGAGCCCGGATGCCGGATGCGCGTATACGTCGGCCGGGTCCGGAACGAAGTCTCCGCCTTTTCCGCCTACAATCACTTTCCGATCTCTCTCTATCCCTCCGACGGCCGGTTCGCCGTCTCATCGGACAAGGTCGCAAGCTTTTCGATCTCGAACACCTCTCCGCCGCGTCACCCCGGCCCCGATTCGACCACCTGGGCCGCCTGGATCTGCGGCGTGGCCGAGGACGCATCGGGAAAGGAACTGCCGACGATCGCCCGGTCCTGGGCTGCCGCACCGGAGCTGGCCGTCCGAGGAGCCGGCGTCCTCTCGGAAGGCTACGATCTTTCCCAGAGGGCTTATGTTCTCCGCGTTCGGGAGCCGGGAAAACCGGCCCCCATCGAAGGTGAGCTCCGGGCGAGCGCGGAATCCCCTGCGGCGAACGTCGCCCTCATCGTGAAAGGTTGGGGCGACGCGGCCGCGGTTCTAAAGGTCGACGGCAGGGCGGCAAAGCGAGGCCAAGATTTCAGAACCGGATCCATCCGGTCTCTCGAAGGGACGGATCTCATCGTCTGGATCAAAATCGAGGCGGCGCGGCCGGTGAAATTCAACTTGTCCCCGCAATGACGATGCCTCTCCGCCCTGGTAGCGTATCGTCAGCGGCTGGCGGGTTGAAAGAGGCGCTTTGAAAAGTCAAAATTTCCCCTCGCTGGAAAAACATCCCCGAGATTTTCTCGTCTAAGGAGGCGCCCTCCATTTGAAAAAAGGGACCGGTTTGAAGACCTTGTCGAACTCCCGAAAGAGTGTTTTCTTCGCTCGTTTGGTGGGGCCGAGTTTATAGGCTTTCAGCTGAACTGGCCGGCGTCGTCGCAAACGAGACGCCGGGTGAAGTCCTGTTTGACTTGGAAAGAGAACAAGAAGTCGAAAGCGTTGTATATTCCCGTCGCCCATCTCGAAGACGCCCAACTTTGGAGCGCGAACTATAAGAAACTCAAGGAAAAGATCAAGGAAGTCTCCGACTTCCATAAGAAACTGCTTCGGGCCAAATAACGAATCTCCCACAAGTTATTGAGTAATTACCGCAATCGCCCGCATCTTCAATATTCTGTGCATGTTGAAAGATTTTCTATCTTCCTCGATTAGACACTACTGAAAAAAAACATTGACATTTCCACTTTTTTTTTCTATTTATTTCTTAGCTTTCAAAAGAAAGTAATTAGGTTCCAAGGAGGAAATGGGCATGACCAAAACAAAAGTTCTTCTCATCGTCGCAGCCGGCCTGATCCTGGGTTCGATCGCGAGTGCCCAGGAATTGCAGTCCGGCTCGATCAGGGGCCGGATCGTC
Source organism: Candidatus Aminicenantota bacterium (assembly GCA_016867585.1). Classification (GTDB taxonomy): domain Bacteria; phylum Acidobacteriota; class Aminicenantia; order Aminicenantales; family UBA4085; genus JAAZPG01. The sequence continues at coordinate 7,428 of VGJF01000162.1, forward strand.
GATG
>VGJF01000163.1 GCA_016867585.1 Candidatus Aminicenantota bacterium
ATTGGACGGGGACCCTCAAGGACGGCAAGGCCCAGGTGACGTGGTTCGGTCCGGCCGATAAGGCGAAGAAGGTCGAGATCACGTTGACCTACCTCGGCGACGAAAAGGACCCGGCGATACCGGACATACGCTACAAGGAGAGCGAGACGACGATCAAGCTCCCGCGGGCCTTGGCGACCGAAATCGTCGTCAAGACGACGCCCGACCCCAAGACGCCCAAGAGGTGGGAGATCGAGGTCAAAGTTAAGGACGAGCTCGGGCGGGATGTCGTCATCGGCAAGCTCGAAGTCGAGGTCTCGGACGGCAGCGTCGAATTTCCGGGGACACAGAAAACGGGCTGCGACCTGGCGAACACGCGTCCTCTGAAATTTCCGTTCTTCGCCCCCGACGACCCGAAGAGAAAAGCTAAAATCACGGTCAAATACCACGGGGACATCGAGGACCCGAACGTTCCCGACGAGCTCTACAAGGATAGCGACAAGACCTTCAGCCTCCCGCCCGAGCTGGCCTTGACCTCGATCGAGGTCAAGACGAGCAAGGTCGACCCCAACAATCCGAAATCGAACGACTGGGCGATGGAGATCGAGGTCAAGGAAGAGAGCGGGGCGTACGTCTCCATGGGCGATCTGATCGTCACCTGCGACGAGGGGGCCATCGAGGCCAAGGGCCAGACGAGCTGGACCGGGACCCTTGCCGGCGGCAAGGCGACGGTCAAGTGGCTCGGGCCCGACGATCCGCAGACGAAGGCCGTGGTCACGATCAAGTACCTCGGCGACCAGAAGGACCCCGCCCTGCCCGACCTGAAATACGGGGAGGCCGAAAAGACCGTCAAGATGCCGCCGCGACAGCTTCGGCCGACGACGGTCAACGTCACGCCGTCCTTGGTCGACGAGAAGAGAAAAATCTGGAAGCTCGAGACCGAGGTCAAGGACGACAAGGGCGCGCCGGTGACGAAGGGCTCGGTCCGGTACACGGCCACGGGCGGGAGCTTCAAGGACGCGAGCCCGGTTCTCGACGTGACGATGACCCTTCAGAACGGGACCTACCTCAAGGCCTGGAAGCAGACCGACGACGACGTCCAGACGATCACGGCCAAGTATCTCGGCGACGAGGCCGACCCGGCCAAGGAAGATGTCCTCTACGAAGAGAGCCAGGCCTCCCTCAAGCTGCCGCCCGAGCTTCTCGAGAAATCAACGGTCTTCGTCATCGACGCCTCGGGGAGCATGGCCGGGGCCAAGCTCGCCTCGGCCAAGGAGGCCGTCCGGGCCGCCCTGGCCGGCTACATGGGCAAGGAGAACAAGGAGGAGTGGGCCCTTTACGCCTTCTTCGACTGCGGGAGCATCCGGCTTCTCCAGGGCTTCACCCGCGACCCGGCCAGGATCACGGCCCAGCTGGGCTTCGACGCCTCGGGGAGCACGCCGATCGCGGCTTCGATCCGGGCGGCGCGGAACTACCTTCTCCGGGCGGCCCGGGGGAAGACGGGCCGGATCATCCTTCTCAGCGACGGAGGGGAGAACTGCCAAGGAGAACCCGTCGAGGAGGCCAAGTCCATCCGCGTCCGAACGCTGACCGTGGACTTGGGAAGGTGAGGAGGCGGCCATGAACGCGAAGCGCAACTTGGCCCTTTTGGCCGCGATCCTGGCGGCGCCCCTCGTCGGGCTCTCCCAGCAGGCTTCGACGGACGATCCCGAGGTCATGGCTTTCGACAAGGCCGTGGCCGCGATGCCCTCGATCGCCAAGGACATCGACCTGACCCTGGACGTCATCGGGTTCGACATCCGCAAGGGCTCCAACGAGGAGAAACAGCTGTCCGATACGGCCGCGGCCGGCCTGGGACGGTATTACCCCGTGGCCAAGGCCCAGGACTTGGCCGCCATTTTCGCCCAGGTCACGACGGGCATGGCCATGGGCGGCGGCGGGGGGATGGTCCTGCCGAAGGGAGGGGGGCCGAGCGGGCTTCTTGTCGGCCTTGTCCTTCTCGGGCTCGGGATTCTGGCCTTGGCTGTCGGGATCGTGGCCGTCAAGCGGCGGCAGGCCTTGGCGGGGCCGGGCCGGATGCGGCCGTCAAGGCCCCGGGGAGGCGCGAAAATTTCGGCCCGCCTCGATATTTTCTATGCCGACGGCGGCTCGAAAAGCGTCCGCCTCGCGGGCGTCCGGACGACGATCGGCCGGGCCGGCGACAACGCCGTTCCTCTCTCCGATCCCGTCGTCTCGGGCCGCCACGCCGAAATCGTGGCCCAAGAAGACGGCTTCCTCCTTCGCGACCTGGGAAGCTCGAACGGGACGTTCGTCAACGGCCAGGCCGTCACCGAGACGCCGCTCTACGCCGGCGACGAAATCGTCGTCGGGACGACAAGGCTTGTCCTCGGGGAGTAAACGGAGGGGCCTTATCGAGGGCCGAACAGGAGCGTCCCCAAACGGATGAGGTTGGCCCCTTCCTCGACCGCGACGCGGTAGGAATTCGACATCCCCATCGACAGCCATTTCATCTCGACCCCGGGAAGGGCCAGACCCCCGAAGCGGTGGAAGAGCGCTTTCGTCACCCGGAAATACGGCCGCGAGTCCTCCGGGTCGCCTTCGAACGGGCCCATGGTCATCAAGCCCTGAACATGGATGTTCGGGAGGGCGGCCGCGGCCCGGAACAGGGCCTCGGCCTCGGCGGGAAGGACGCCGGCCTTCTGCGGCTCCTCGCCGCTGTTGACTTCGAGGAGGACGGGCATCCGCTTGCCGGCCGCCCCGGCCCGCTTGTCGATTTCCCGGGCCAGGCTGACGGAATCGACCGTCTCGATCATGTCGAAGATCTCGACGGCTCGCTTGACCTTGTTCGTCTGGAGATGGCCGATAAAGTGCCACTTCGCCCGGCGCCCGACGGCCTCGAAGGCCGCGGCCGCCTCCTGGACGTAGTTTTGCCCGATGATTTCGACCCCGGCCTCGACGGCTTCCAGGATTTCGGCCGGCGTCCGGGACTTGGCCGCGGCGGCGAGGACGACCCCTGGGGGAAGCTCTTCGAGGACTTTCCGGACGGCTTTCCGGATGCTCATCCGTTCATCGCCGCCTCATCGCCTTTTCTTCGATGCGGCGGACGAGGGGTCGGGCCACCAGATGCAAATGTCCCAGTGAAGGAGGGAAATTTCGAATTCCCCTCTCAGCCTGTTCTTCGCCCGGATCGTCGCCCGGTAATCGCACTTCTTGCCGTTGAACGTTTCCTCGGTCTTGGCGATCGTGATCGAGAGGATGTCGGAAATCTTGGGCTTGTGAAGCCTCAGGGACGCGGCCAAGGTCGCGAGAAATTTCGTGTTGAATCGGGGCGGGACGGCGGTCTTGGTTATGGTGGTCATGAGTCCTCCTTTTGTCTTCCAGCTTAAGGCCGCGGCCGGGAAAAGTCAACCGCCCCGGCGAATCCGCGGCGGGAGAATCCGGGCCGAGTGGACCTGCCCCTCGATTTCCGCATATAATTTCGGCCATGACCATCCGCGAGGAGCTCGAAGACGTCGAGGCGAAGACCCTTTCTCCCAAGGCTTGCCTCAGCCGGGACTCGGCCGGCCGCGAGCGTCCCGAGGCCCCCCATCCTTTCCGGACGGCCTTCCAGCGCGACCGGGACCGGATCATCCATGCGAAGTCCTTCCGCCGCCTCAAGCACAAGACCCAGGTCTTCCTGGCCCCTTTCGGCGACCACTACCGGACCCGCCTGACCCACACCCTCGAGGTCGCCCAGATCGCCCGGACGATCGCCCGGGCCCTCCGCCTGAACGAGGACCTGACCGAGGCGATCGCCCTGGGCCATGATATCGGCCATACGCCGTTCGGCCATTCGGGCGAGGAGACCCTGGCCGAGCTCCTCCCGGGAGGGTTCCATCACTCCGCCCAGAGCCTCCGGGTCGTCGAGAAGCTCGAGTACGAGGGGAAGGGGATGAACCTGACGCGCGAAGTCCGCGACGGCATCCACCGCCATTCCAAGGGCCGGGGGAAAATCCTCGACCGCCGGAAGGAAGACCTTCCCTCGACGCTCGAGGGACAGATTGTCCGCGTCTCGGACGTGATCGCCTACGTCAACCACGACCTCGACGACGCCGCCCGGGCGAAGATCATCAAGGAGGCTGACATTCCCCGGCCCCTGGTCGCCCTCCTCGGCCGCTATCACGCCCAACGGATCGACAAGATGGTCGTCGACGTCGTCTCCGAGAGCCTCCGGACGGGCCTCGAGCGGATCGCGATGAGCCCGGAGGTCCTGAAGGCCGTCGTCGAGCTCCGCGAGTTCCTCTACGAGCGGGTCTACTACAACCCCGAGGCCAAGGAAGAGCTCCGCAAGACCGAGAAGATCATCCGGGACCTGTTCGACTACTTCCGGCGCCGGCCCGAAGGCTATGTCCGGGAGTACCCGGCCGTCGACCCCCTCGAAACGCGGGTCGGCGACGTCATCGCCGGCATGACCGACCGCTACGCCCTTTCGATCTACCAGGAGATCTTCTTCCCCCGTTCCTGGCAGGCCTGAGCCGGACTCGTCGAAGAAGGGATTGCCGGGAAGGACACGAGGGTCATGGAGAAAAATTCCATGGGACAACGCGCCTTTTGCCTGACCGTGCTGGCCTGCCTCGCCGCCGTCCGGCCGTCGGCCGGACGGGCCGCCGAAGCGGTCCGGACTTGGGAGGAAAAGCTCGTCCTCCCGACTTACCTCGTCGAGCCGGCCGAGCCGAATCCGATTTTTTTCGCCGGCCGGGCCTACCAGGGGGCCAAGGGCCCGATCTATCCCTATCCCGCCCTAGACCGCTTGACCGACACGAAGCGGGATGTCGCCTACCGGGCCGTCTATCTCGAGAACGAGTTCGTGAAAATCTGCCTCCTGCCCGAGATCGGCGGCCGGATCTTCTCCGCCGTCGACAAGACCAACGGCTACGACTTCGTCTACCGCCAGCACGTCGTCAAGCCGGCCCTCATCGGGATGCTGGGGGCCTGGATCTCGGGCGGGGTGGAGTGGAACATCCCCCACCATCATCGGGCGACCTCATTCATGCCCGTCGACCACGCCCTCGTCCGGAACCGCGACGGGAGCGTCACGGCCTGGGTGGGGGAGGTCGAGCTTCGCCACCGGACGAAATGGCTCGTCGGCCTGACCCTTCGCCCCGGGAGCGCGGTCCTTGATGTCGACATCCGGATCATCAACCGCACGCCCTTGGCCCATTCCCAGCTGGCCTTCGCCAACGTCGCCGTCCACGCCAATCCCGACTACCAGGTCATCTTTCCCCCCGACGCGGAAATCGCGACCTTCCACGGCAAGAACCAATTTTCCCGCTGGCCCGTCTTTCGGGAAATCTTCAACGGCCAGGACTACACGGCCGGCATCGACGTCAGCTGGTGGAAAAGCCACGCCCGGCCGACCTCGTTTTTCGCCTTCGAGGCCAAGGGCGATTACCTGGCCGGCTACGACCACGGCCGGGAGGCCGGCGTCGCCTTCATCTACTCCCTCGGCGTCGCGCTCCGCCGTTTGGACCGGCCGGAGGAGGCCGACGAGGCGTTCTCCCGGGCGGCCTGGTGCCAGCCGTGGCAGTCGGCCTCGTTCTTCGGGCTCGCGGAGCTGGCCGCGGGCCGCGGGGATTTCGACGGGGCCCTCGAGTTCGTCGGCCGGGCCTTGGCGGCGAACGCCGACAACACGACCGCCCTCGGCCTCAAGGCCGCCCTGCTCCGGAAGATGGGGAGAACGGCCGAAGCCGAAAAGGCGGCGGCCGAGGCCCTGGCCGTGGACGCCATGGATTTCCGGGCCCTGAACGAGCTCCTCCTTTCCAATACGGCTGCGGGCCTTCGCGAGGACACGGGCATGGTTTTCGAAAGGCTCCGCTCGGCCCTCCGGGACGCGCCGGCGAACCACCTCGAGCTGGCCGCGGATTACGCGAGCGCCGGGCTTTGGGACGAAGCCTCCGGCGTTTTGGCCCGCCTCGTCGAGGCGAAGCTCACCGGGGCGAGCGATTTCGCCCTGGTCCATTATTTCCTCGGCTACTGCCTGGCGCGGAAGGGAGACAAAGAAAAGGCCGAGGATACCGTCCTCCGGGCGGCAACCTTGTCCCCCGATTATGTTTTTCCTTATCAGTCCGAATGCCTCGATGTTTTTCGATGGGCGAGCGGGGCGAATCCCCGAGACGCGAAGGCGCCCTACTACCTCGGCAATTTCCTCTTCGACCTTCAGCCCGAGGAGGCCTTGAAAGAGTGGGAGCGCTCCGTGGCCCTCGATGGAGGGTATTCCGTCGCCCGCCGGAATCTGGGACTCGCCTTCGCCCGGGTCCGGAACGACGTTCCCCGGGCCGTCGCCGAGCTCAAGAAAGCCGTCGCCCTCGCTCCCCAGGACCCGAGGCTCTATTTCGAGCTCGACCAGCTTCTCGAGGCCGCCGGCGCTCCTCCCGAAAAGCGACTCGCCGTTCTCGAGGCGAACCACGGCACCGTCTCCAAGCGGGACGACGCCCTGGCCCGCGAGATCCATCTCCTCGTCCAGCTCGGCCGCTACGGCCGGGCCCTCGAGATTCTCGGCTCCCGGCGCTTCCATGCCTGGGAGGGCGGCGGAGAGATTTACGGCGTCTTCGTCGAAGCCCATCTCGGACGCGGCCGGGCTTTCCTCGAATCCGGCCGGGCCGGGGAAGCCCTCCGGGATTTCGAGGCGGCGTCGACCTATCCCCGCAACCTCGATGTCGCCCCGCCGGATGAGGGCGGGGGGTCGGCGAAAGTCCATTATTGGATCGGCCTCGCCCGCGAGACGATGGGGGACAAGGAAGGGGCGAACGCCGCCTTCGCCAAGGCGGCCTCCTTCCGCCACGCCTGGTCCGAGCCGAGCTATTACCGGGGTTTGGCGGAAAGGAAGCTGGGCCGCGAAGCGGAAGCGGAAAAAATCTTCGAGGGGCTCGTCCGGTTCGCCTCGGAAAGGCTGAAGGCGGCCCCGGCCATGGACTTTTTCGAAAAATTCGGCGAATGGGAGTCCGCCCTCCGCCAGGGCGCCCAGATGCATTTCGTTCTCGGCCTGGGCCGTCTCGGGGAGGGCCGTCCGGACGAGGCGAAGGCCGAATTCCGGAAATCCCTCGAGCTCAATCCCAACCACCTCGGCGCGGCGGGCGAATTAGCCCGCCTGCATTGAATCTTCCCGCGGCTTCATATGGCGAGAGGAAGGAGAGAGAGACAGCGCCTGGCCGAAATAGGGAAGGGAGGGGAGCGGCTTGAAATCGGCCCGGGCTTTCCCCATAATGAGGGGGAGGAGACATCCGTGACCAAAGCCATCCTCGCCGCGGCGGTCGCGGCCGTTTGCCTCGCCGGGGCCGTTTCCGGCCAACCGGGGCTGCCGCCGGGGTCGGCCGCCATTTACCTCAAGACCGGCGACCTCATCGTCGACCGCATCGTCGACATCTCGAGCGCCCGCCTCGTCCTTCAGACGGGCCGGAA
>VGJF01000164.1 GCA_016867585.1 Candidatus Aminicenantota bacterium
GGGTATAGCCGGGATGGCGGCGATCGCGGATGATCTTGGCGACCCGGCGGATGAGACCCAGACGGCGTTCGACTTCCCGAAGGAGAAGAACGCCGGCGTCGGAGGTGACTTGGCCGCCGTCGAAATCAGCCGCGATCTTTTTTCCCTGGATGTCTTCAAAAAGAAGGCGTTCGGTGCTACAATTGTTCACGGCTGTTTCCTCCTTCATTTTGTTGCAAACGTATTGTATATCAATACGTTATGAGGGGAAACAGCTTTTTTTATGAAATATTGAGGCTATCTCCTTTCCAGGATCTTTTTTTTCGCCGGGAGCTACGTCGAGACGATGTTCATCCTCGGACGTTCCGTTTTCTGAGAGGGATGACGACGACCGTCGAAGGAAAATTTGATTTTTTCCCCGGGTTGCGGTAAAGAATAAGGCCCATGCCGGTTTCGCCCCTTCTCGCGAATCCAAATCCGTTCATCCCCAACGATCGAGGCGTTCGGGCATGCCGTCTTCGTTGCGACCGAAGCGAATGACCGATCCAGGATCAAGGAGGTTCATGGTGAAGAAGAAAGGGATCATCATCGGATGGATGCTCGTGTTTGTCTGGGCGACGCTCTCCGCCGGTCAGGCTCATCAAGCCGCGGTATCGCCGCACCGGAAGGCCAATTACGATCTTGCCACCCGCTGGACTTCGGCCAAGGTCGGCAAGCTCGTTTTCGACACGTCGGTCAATCCCCGCTGGATGGAGACGCCCGACAAGTTCTGGTACAGCTATGAAACGAGCAAGGGCCGGTCGTTCTATGTCGTCGACCCGGCCTTGAAATCCAAAACGCCGATTTTCGACAACGCGAAAATGGCCGCCCTCCTGACGAAGACGGTCCTCACGCCCTACGACGCCCAGCACCTGCCCATCCAGATGCTGAAGTTCGTCGACAAGGACACGGCCGTCATCTTCGAGCTCGAGGTCCAGAAGGACTCCCAAATCCGGGTCGGAGACGCGTTCATGAAAGCCGGAGATTTCACGAAGGCCCGGGACGAGAAGAAGGAGGCGGCGAAGAAAGCGGCCGAGAAAAGGGACGAGGAGAAGAAGAGGGACGAAGAGAAGAAAGAGACCGAGAAGAAGGAGCCGCCGGCCAAGGAGCCCGAACCGAAGACGACGAAGCTCTACTTCAAGTATGAGATCGCGAGCCAGAGGCTCTCCCTCCTTCCGGACCACCTTCCTCCCGACCCGCGTCCGCGGTGGGCCTCGGTGTCCCCCGATGAAAAGACGGTCATTTTCGCCCGGGGGCACAACCTCTTCATGATGGACGCCGAGGGGCTGAAGCTGGCCATGATCAAGGCCGACGACAAGTCCATCAAGGAGGTCCAGCTGACGACGGACGGCGAGGAGCATGACAGTTACGCCCGCCGACTCAACGACGAGGAAAAAAAGAACTTCCAAAAGGACGAGAAGGACCGGAAAGATTACCGTGTCCCGGCCATCGGGATCGTCTGGTCGCAGGACTCGAAGAAATTCTCCTGCGTCCGCCAGGACGAGCGCAAGGTCGCGGACCTGTGGGTCATCAATGCCCTCTCCAACCCCCGCCCGACCCTTGAGACCTATCGCTACGCCATGCCGGGCGAGGAAGCCCAGCCTCAGCCCGAGCTCCTCATCTTCGACATCGGAGCCAAGTCCAAAGTCCAGGTCAAGGCCGAGGCCTTCAAGGACCAGTCGGTTTCGGTCTACACGGCCCCGCGGAAATCGACCGATATGCTCCGCGATTATCCGCCTCCCGCCCAGTGGGTCGGAGAGACCTCGGACAAGATCTATTTCGGACGGCAGAGCCGCGACCTCCATCGCTTCGACGTCTGCCGGGCCGACACGGCCACGGGAGAAGTCAAGGTCCTCATCGAAGAGCGGCTCAACACCTATATCGACGTCCAGCCGATCCGCCTCCTCGGCGGCGGCAAGGAGATCATTTGGTGGTCCGAGCGCGACGGTTGGGGTCACTACTACCTCTATGACGGGGAAGGGAAGTTCCTCCGCCAGCTGACCTCGGGCGAATTCACCTGCCAGGGCCTCGAGGGCGTCGACGAGAAGCTCCGGGTCCTTTATTTCGCGGCTTGCGGCCGGGAGCCCAACGAGGATCCCTACTTCATGCATCTCTATCGGGTCAATCTCGACGGGACGGGGCTCAAGCTCCTCAACGCCGGGGATTTCAACCATAATGCGGCCATGAGCGACTCCCAAAAGTACTTCGTCGACACCTTTTCGCGGGTCGACACGGCCCCCAAGTCCGAACTTCGGGACGCGGCCGGAAACCTCCTCCTGAGCCTCGAGACGACCGACGTCACGGCCCTCGTCGAGGCCGGCTACAAGTTCCCCGAGCCGTTCAAAGTCAAGGCCGACGACGGGATCACCGACCTTTACGGGGTCATGTACAAGCCTTTCGACTTCAATCCCGAGAGGAAGTACCCGATCATCGCCTACGTCTACCCCGGCCCCCAGACCGAAAGCGTCTCCAAGACGTTCGTCCCCCGGAGTTTCAGCCAGTGGCTGGCCCAGTTCGGGTTCATCGTCATCGAGATCGGCAACCGCGGCGGGCACCCCTCGCGCTCGAAGTGGTACCACAACTACGGCTACGGGAACCTCCGCGACTACGGCCTGGCCGACAAGAAGCGGGGCGTCGAGCAGCTGGCCCTTAAGCATCCCTTCATCGACATCGACAAGGTCGGGATCTTCGGCCATTCCGGCGGCGGATTCATGACCGCGGCGGCCCTTCTCGTCTACCCCGACTTCTTCAGGGTCGGGATATCCTCGGCCGGAAACCACGAGAACAACATCTACAACCGCTGGTGGAGCGAGAAGCACCACGGGGTCAAGGAGATCGAGGACGAAAAGGGGAACGTCCGCTTCGAATACTCGATCGCCAAGAACTCCGAGGTCGCCAAGAACCTCAAGGGCCATCTCCTCCTGGCCACCGGCGACATCGACAACAACGTCCACCCGGCCAACACCTATCGCCTGGCCAACGCCCTCATCCGGGCGAACAAGCGGTTCGATTTCATCCTTTTCCCCGGCCAGCGCCACGGTTTCGGAGACATGGGGGACTACTGGAACTGGATCCGAGCGGACTACTTCTGCCGCTGGCTCCTGGGCGATTTCTCCCAGACGATCGACATGGTCGAGCTCAACCGGGAGCAGGAGCAGTCCGGGCGGCCGGCGGCCGGAACGGGCGTGGGAGGGGGACAGCGGGGCATCCGCTAGTCCTTTCCGAAAAGTCCCCTAAAAGGGGACGGTTCTATTATTTTCCGAAAAATAGAACCGTCCCCTTTTTCTTTGTTTAAAAATGTGTACATAATTGTTGACATAAATCGGCATTCAGGCTAATATTCGAGAAGAGGTGGTACCATGAAAATCGCCGGGGTGAGAGAGATCCGGGAGAAGACGGCGTCCTATCTGAGCGGGCGGGAGCCGTTTCTGGTGACGAAACACGGCAAGATATCAGGTGTCTATGTCCCCTTGGAATCTCCCGACAGGCTGCCGGATGAATGGAGGAAGGAGATCGGCCGTTTGTTAAGCCTTCATTTTGCGAAAATTCTCGAATCCAAAGGCGTTTCGGATCAGGACATCGCCGAGGATTTCCGTGGATTTAGACGCCGTCGTCGCGGACGCTAACGTTCTCTTATCGGCCGTCGTCGGCGGGGCGGCGCATCGAATTTTCGCCGAATATGAGCTTCGCGTCCATGCGGCGAGATTCAACCTCATTGAAGTCGAGGAATATCTCCCCAGGATGGCCAAGAAATATCAACTTCCGCTAGATCTCGTCTTTCTGCGATGGAGGGTTCTGCCCGTTCAAGCTCATGAAAAATCCGAATATCAAAATGAATTCCGGCGCGCATCGATCGATCTGAAAGAAAGAGACCCTGAGGATGCGCATGCCTTGGCCCTAGCCCGAGCCCTGGGATTGCCGCTCTGGTCCAATGACCGCGACCTCGCGAACCGGGGTGTCCGGTGTTATCCCACCGCGAGACTACTTTGTCTCTTGTTCGATCAGGCACGAAGTTAAGCGACTCGCTTCTTGAGTTGGGAAGCGATGAAGCTATCGCTTGGACCGGAGGCGGCGGGCGATTTTCTTCTTGATCTTCTTGAAGGAGGGGGGAGGGCCGGTCCGGACCTGTTTCCCGTCGACGAACAGTCCGTCGGCGATGCCCCATTCCAAAAACGTCGCCCGATCCGAGGTCTCTACCGGCCGGAATTCCACAGTATCGCCGAACTCGGCCGCGGCCCGCTTGGCCCGCTCGAAAACCATGTTCATGGCCGGGCACCAGCCGTTCTTGAAGGCCGTGACGACGACCTTGGCCTCGGCGCCTTGAGGCTTTTTCTTTTCTCGGATCCATTGGGGCGGTTCGGCGTCGTCGGTGAACGGTTTCCAGAGAAGGAGGGCGACCGAGTTCTTGTCGACCTTGCGATATCCGTGCTTCTTGAACCAAGAGGCGCGCATGAAAACGGGAAGAGACACGCCCCAGGCGGCCATGCTTTTCGCCCCGAGCGAGCGGGCGTCCTCCTCCGCCGCCGCCAGGAGGGCCGTGCCGATCCCTTTTTTTCGATGGTCTCCAACGCCTTTTTTTTTATGGCCGTGAACCCAGATGCAGTGGATGAAATACGAATCTCGCCCTTCGGCGAAGGCATGCTCGACGGGAACGTAATGGATCATTCCGACCGGCTTTCCGTCGACCAGGGCCAGTTTGACTCTCAGCCCTTTGTCTTTCATCCTCCGATACCAAATCTCTTTATGGATTCCGCCCTCTTTAATTTCGTCCGACCAGCCCTCGAGGCAGACGAGATAGTCGCCCAGGAATTTTTCGTCAAGGTCGATGATGTCCATGGATGTCTCCCCAGCGATAGAGAGTATAGGGCTTGCGCCTCTAGAGCGCAATCGTATCAGGGATCGGTTTTCGGCTCCGGAATATATTTTTCTTGGCTCCAAACGTCGAAGAGGATTTTTTCGGACATTTGAAATCGCTCATGGCCCGGCCGTTTTTCCCGTAACGCCTTGATGATGAAGAGAAGGGGCCCGGAACACGTTCAACGGCCGCAAGGCGCGGAGAAGAAAATGGCCGGGCCAGGCGCCGGCGATGTTGGGGGGATTTTCTGCTCGACGGTCAGAGTCGGACGGCTTGCGGCCGCCCCGGGGATTCGCTAAGATAAAACCCCGGCTCGAGAGGAGTCTCACTTTTGAAGAAAGCCGCATGGGCACTGCTTCTGGGGGCCGGAATTTCTTCGGCTGCCGGCGGTCTTTTCCCGGGGCGGGAATACCGCCTCGGCCCGCGTCTCGTCCCCGGACCTCTTCCGCCGTATCCATATCTCGACAATCCGTCCCTGGATGTCGAGATGGATGTCGTTTACGGGGACGCCGACCTCCAGAAGCAGCGTCTCGACTTCGCCAAGCCGGCCCTCTGCCGGGGCCAGAAGGTTCCTTTGGTGATTTATATCCACGGAGGAGGCTGGTATTCGGGGGACAAGGGAGGGATTTTCGAACGGGGCGACACGAAGATGCTCTTCCAGCTCGGCTTCGCCGTGGCTTCGATCAATTACCGTCTCGCGCCCCAGGCGCGCTGGCCGGCTCAAATCCACGACGGCAAGCTGGCCGTGAGATTTTTCCGGAAAAACGCCGGCCTCTACGGCATCGATCCCGACCGGATCGGCGTTTTCGGCGACTCGGGGGAGGGCATCTGGCCGCCCTCCTGGCCTTGACCGACGAGGATGACGGCCTCGAAGGGGCGGGCCTCGAAGGGTATTCGAGCCGCGTGGCCGTTGCCGTCGAACGTTTCGGCCCAACCGACCTCAACGACATCGAATCGCAGACGACCGCCGACGGCCTGAGGATGATCGTCGATTTTCTCGGCTGCCACCCGCTGGATTGCCCCGAGACGGCCCGCCAAGCTTCGCCGGTGAGTTATGTGACCGCAGACGACCCGCCCCTGATGATCCAACACGGAGACAAGGACACCCTGGTCCCTTACCGCCAGGGCGAGCGCCTGGCCGAACGCCTTCGGTCCGTCGGTAACGCGGGGGCGCTGGTCAAGGTCCGGAACGCCGAGCATGCCTTCATTCCCGTTCCCATCACCGCCGAGCTTCGGCCATCGGTCGAAACGGTCGCCTTCATGACGATCGCCTATCTTGCCCGCGTTCTCGAGCCCGGCGCCTTGGGCGACGTCAATCTGAGCGGCCGGCGCAACGGCCTGGACGTCACCGAGCTCGGCAGGCGGCTGGGAGATGCCGGGATCGGGCCGATGGCCATGCCCGCTCCCGACAGCTGGAATCCCCTGGCCGATATCGTCCTCGACGGCGTCATCGACGCCAGGGACCTGACGGCCTTTTTTCTCATTCGTCAATGACGAGGACGAGGATGGCCAAAATACAAACGACGAAGCGAGCGACGCCCGAGGCGATCGCTCGGGACGTCAAAGCCTGGCTCCGGAAACATCGAGACCCGAAACGGGCGGCTTTCTTGAGGAAATATTTCAAGGAGACGGACAAGGTCGATTTTTTCGGGATCTCGACGCCTCTCGTGCGCGATTATGAAAAAAGCCTCTGGGAACGCTTTCGAGGGACGTGGACCTTGGCCGACGCCGTTCGTCTCTGCGACCTCATGTTGCCGGACAAATATCACGAGATGAAGAGCATCGCCGTCATCGTCCTGCTGCGTTTCCAGAAGGAATTCGGGTCCGATCTTTTCGGCAAAATAAAAAGTTGGCTGGAAAAGGACGCCTGCAATTCCTGGGCGGCCGTCGATATCCTCTGCCCCGACGCCCTGGGCGTGCTCTATGTCCGCTATCCGGAGCTCGTCGAGCGGGTCAAGAGCTGGGCCGACCACCCCAACCGCTGGGTCAAGCGGGGTTCGGCCGTGGGCTTCATTAAAACGGCCAGGCGCGGCCTTTGCCTGGATGCCGCCTATGATGTCGCCGAGCGCCTTTTTATCGTCCCGGACGACCTCATCCACAAGGCGACCGGCTGGCTCCTCCGCGAATCGGGCAAGACCGACGCCGCCCGGTTGGAGGCGTTTCTCAGGAGGCACGGCCCCCGGATTCCCAGGACGACTCTTCGCTACGCCGTCGAAAGATTTCCGGAGGCGAAAAGGAAACGTCTCCTTCAAGAAACGAAAGGTTGACCATGGACGAGAAAGTCAAGGTGAGCTGCCCCCATTGCGGGACGACGAACAATTATCCGACGGCGGCCGCGGGCAAGTCCGTCGTCTGCGGGCGGTGCAAGTCCGTCCTGCCGCATCCGGGGACCGTCCTTGAAGTTCCCGAGAACCAGGTCGCGACGCTGACCCAGAAGGGCGGCCTGCCCGTCCTCATCGACTTCTATTCCCACACCTGCCGGCCGTGCCGGATGATGCATCCCGTCGT
>VGJF01000165.1 GCA_016867585.1 Candidatus Aminicenantota bacterium
CTCTTCCGGGAGGAGAGAAACCCCCTCGAGCTCATCAAGTGGAAGGACATCCTCGAGTTCCTGGAGAAGGCCACGGACCGCTGCGAAGACGTGGCCAACATCGCCGAAGGCATCGTCCTCGAGCACTGACCGTCCGCCATGCCGGTCCTCCTCGTCCTGACGGTCGGCCTGGCCCTCCTCTTCGATTTCGTCAACGGGATGAACGACGCGGCGAACTCCGTGGCCACGGTCGTTTCGACCCGGGTCCTTTCCCCCCGGCTGGCGGTCGTCTGGGCGGCCTTCTTCAATTTCGCCGCGGCCTTTTTTTTCGGCGTCCATGTCGCCGAGACGATCGGCCGGGGGGTCATCCGGTCCGAGGTCGTCTCGACGGCCCTCATCGCCGCGACGCTCATCGGGGCCATCGCCTGGTCGTACGGCTGCACGCGCTTCGGGCTCCCGATCAGCGTCTCCCACTCTCTTGTCGGCGGGCTGGCCGGGGCGGCCCTGGCCGAGGCCGGTCCCCGGGGCCTGATCGCTTCGGGCCTGATCAAAATCGTCGTCTTCATCTTCCTGGCCCCCTTCATCGGCCTCTTCCTGGCCTATGCCATAATGGTCGCCGTTCTTTGGGCCTGCCGGCGCCGGAAGCCGCGGACCGTCGACCGCTGGTTCCGGAGGCTTCAGCTCGTCTCGGCCGCCTTCTACAGCCTCGGCCACGGGGCCAACGACGCCCAGAAGACGATGGGCATCATCGCCATCCTCCTTTTCAGCACCGGGCATCTGGGCCCGACTTTTCACGTCCCGCTATGGATCATTCTCAGCTGCCACGCGGCCATCGCCTTGGGGACGCTCGTCGGGGGATGGAGGGTCATCGAGACCTTGGGGATGAGGATGACCAAGCTCCGGCCCGTCCACGGATTCAGCGCCGAGACGGCGGCCGCCGCCTCGATCCTTTTTTCGACCCTCCTCGGCGTCCCCGTTTCGACGACCCATACGATCACCGGGGCCGTCGTCGGCGTGGGGGCGACGACCGGCGCTGGGGCCATCCGCTGGGGAATCGCCTACCGGATCGTCTGGGCCTGGATCCTGACCATCCCGGGCTCGGCCTTGGTCTCGGCCCTGGTCTACAAGGTCTTCAACCTGCTGGGCTGACGAGCCTTTTCTCTAGCGGGACGCTTTGGCCGCGGCCTCCCGGCCTTTCCGGGCGAATTCATTCGATTTCGCCTGGTCCCCCCGGCGGTTATAGAGGTCGGCCAGGAGAAAGTAGCCGAGGGGGGCGTCGGCCGGTTCGGGCTTGAGTTCCAAGCCCTTCTTGACCAGGGAGAGGGCCTCGGCCAGGTTCTCGCCCCGGTTGAGCTGGATCCGGGCGAGGTAGAAATAGCTCAGGGCGAAATCGGGGGCCAGGTCGATCGTCAGCTTGAGGTATTTCGAGTCGTCCTCGTCCCGGCCGAGCTTGCGGAAGAGCCGGGCCAGGTTGAAGCTGGCCCGGAAATTCTTGGGCGAGTGGTCCAGCTCTTGGAGATAGGCGGCCGCGGCCTTGTCGAAATCGCCGCGCTTTTCGTGGAGCTGGGCCCAGTTGTAGCTCAGGCCGTAGAGCCGGGAGTTGACCGCCGCCCCGGCCCGGAGGTGCCGTTCGGCCCGATCGAGGTCGTCCCTGAGGATCCAGATGGCCGCCAAGGCGTTGTGGGCGGCGGCCGATTCGGCGTTCAGGGACAGGCAGCGTTCGTAGAATGAGACGGACTCGTCGTATCTTTTCCGCTCGAAATTGAGGCGGCCGAGGAGGAAGAAGAGCTGGGGGTCCTCGAACCCCCGGCCGATGTGGTCGAGGACGAAGACCTCGGCCATCTCGGCCTTGCCCATCCGCTGGTAGGAGTTGGCGATGTTGATGACCGTGAAGGCGTCGTCGGGCCTGAGCTCGTAGGCCGTCAGGAAGGCGGCCGCGGCCTCGGCGTAACGTTCGGCCTTGAAATAGACGTTTCCCAGGGCGAAGTGGGCGTCGGTGATGTCCGGGTCCGAGGCGACGATCCCCTGGATGATCCGGACGGCCTCGTCGGCTTTCCCCTCGAGGCCCATCTCCCGGGCCCGGGACAGCTCGTTGAAGACCCCGATTTTCGATTTCGGGCTGGCCAGGGACCTCCCCTTGAGCCGGTTGGGGTCGGCGAACGTCCCGACATAGCCGAGGGCGGCCAGGCGCTGGCGCGTTTCCTCGTCGATGCCCTTCATGTCGGCCGTGAAGGCCCCCCGGCTCCCCTCTTCCATGAAGCGCAGGGCTTGGTCCCGGATCGGGGCGAGAAGGCCGAGGTCGGCGGCCAGGTTCTTCTGCTCGCGGGGATCGGCCTCGAGGTCATAGAGCTCGACTTCGGGCGAGATGATGATTTTGTAACGGCCGTCGAGGAAGCTCCGCAGCTCCGACCAGCCGAAGTGGAAGCGGGGGTAATACGTTTCGCTGTAGGCCCGGCCCGTTCCGGCGAGCTTGCGGTCCGGGTCGAAAAAGAGGGGGACGAGGCTCGTCCCCTGGACGGCCGGCGGACGGTCCAGGCCGGCCATCTCGAGGATCGTCGGCATGACGTCGGCGAGCGAGACGACGCGGTCCGAAACGACGCCGTGAAGGCGGGGAAAGGGCGTGGCGACGATGAAGGGGACGTGGATCGCCTCCTGGTAGACGAAAAAGCCGTGGGTGCCTTCCTCGTGCGCGCCCAGGCTCTCTCCGTGATCCGAGACGAAGACGAGGACGGTCTTTTCCCCGAGGCCGCTCGTCTCGAGGAAGGCCGTCAGCCGGCCGAGCTGGGCGTCGGTGAAGGCGATCTCCCCGAGATAGGGATGGTTGGGGTATTGGGCGTCGTAGGGGGGAGGGGGGTCGTAGGGAGTGTGGGGGTCGTAGAGATGGATCCAGGAGAAAAACGGGCCGTCTTTGGCCGCATCGAGCCAGGCTAGGGCTTCGTCCATGACTTCGTCGGCCGGCCGCTGGACGCTGGCGAGGGAGATTTTTTCGAAGCGGCTGAGGTCGAACTTGTCGAAATAGGTGTCGAAGCCCCGGTTCAGGCCCCATTTCCCGTCGAGGACATAGGCGGCCACGAAGGCCGAGGTCGCGTAGCCGGCCCCGCGGAAGCATTCGGACAGGGTCGTCAGGCCCTGGGGGACGACGAAGCCGCCGTTGTCGCGGACGCCGTGAAAGAGGGGAAGGGTCCCGGTCATGATCGTCGTGTGGGAGGGGAGGGTCAGGGGGGTCGGGGCGATGCAGCGCGCGAACCGGACCCCTCCGGCCGCCAGGCCGTCGATCGTCGGCGTCCGGATCCCCCGGAAGCCGTAGCAGCCGAGCCGGTCGGCCCGGAGGGTATCGACCGAGACAAGGATGACGTTGAGCGCCCGGCCGCTCCGGAGACGGGCGAACGACGGCCGCCATGGACGGAGGACGGCGGCCGCGAGGAGGAGGAGCACGGCGGCCGTGATCAGGAGGACGGGACGCTTCGCTTTCATCGAGGATTCATTTTAGCACAGGAAAATACGGGGACACATACCTTATCTGTCCACTTTTGAGGACAGATAAGGTATGTGTCCCCGTATTTCATCTAAAAAAAGGGGGACGACCCCAAGGTCGTCCCCCGAGAAAAGACGAGTCCGAGGTCAGAAAATGACGCGGACGCCCAGGCGGGCCTGCCTCGGCCGGACAATGCCGGTCAGGTTGTGGCCGTTGGTCGACGCGTACTGGCCCGGGAACCAGTTGCTGCCGAGGACCGTCCCCCAGGCCGTGATCGTGTTGTCGTTGAAGACGTTGAAGATGTCGAAGATCAGGCCCAGGCGGTAGCGGCCGGCGAGAGTGAAGAGCTTTTCCAGCCGGACGTCGAGGAGCTTGGGCATGGCGTAGTGGTTCGAGCCCCGCTTCTCGACGAAGACCGTGACCCGGCCCTGGTTGAGGCGAGGCGTCCGGTACTGGGTCGTCCAGGCGTTGCCGGTGATGCTCCGGAAATAAGCGTTCACCGCGACCTCGACCCAGGGGATGATGTAGGAGCCCTGGATCTTGATTTGGTGGGTCGGGTCCGCGGTCGAGTTTCCTTCGGCGAACCCGCCGACCCAGAAGTTCGGGTCGCCGGGGCCTTCCATCCCGCCCCGCCCGGCCCAGCCGATGTCGTCGGCGAAGCCGTTGTCCAGCGTCCCGTAGGCCTTGGAGTAGACGTAGGAGGCCAGGAGCTGCCACCGGTTCGAGAACCGCTTGTTGAACATGAACTGCACGCCCCTGTACTTGCGGTAGGGGTCGCCGAGGACGTTGGGGTCGCCCTTCTTGAGGTTCGTCAGGACATATGAGCGGGCGCTTCCCGAGGTCCGGTTGTAAACGGTCAGCGGGACGGTGTTGTTGTTGGGGTCCGTGTAGGTCAGGGCCCTTTCGACGTAGGTGGCCTTCTCGTCATAGGCGGCGATGAGGTTCTTCCAGGCGCGGTTGATGTAAGTCACCGAGACGGACGTGTCCTTCAACAGCTCTCGTTCGAGGCTGACCGTGAACTGGTTCATGTACGGATGCTTGATGTTGTCGGCGAACCGGTAGAGGCTTTCGTGGACCGTCCGGTCGAATTCGACCCACCTCCCGTCCCAGTAGTAGGAGACGAAATCGCTGTAGGCCGAGTCGGGGTTCATCCGGTCGTGGTAGCTGGCCAGCATGGCCTCGGTGAACTGGCCGTAGTGGGCCTTGAGGATCGTCGACTTGTCGCCGAGGAGGTCGAAGGTGAAGCCGACCCGGGGGGCCAGCCTCGTCGAGGTGTAGACGGCCCCGTCGACGCCCTTGACGTCGCCCCAGTTCCGGCTGAAGCGGAGGCCGACGTTGATGTTCAGCCTGTCCGTGATCTGCCAGGCGTCCTGGGCGAAGGCCTCGATCCGGGTGTAATTCGTGTTCGTGTCGTAGCCCTCGTACTGGTAGGCGAGGTAGTTCTCCCCGTAGTAGTCCCAGTAGACCATGTTGTTCTTCCCCGAGTAGCCGAAGCGGTTGCGGACCGTGGACCGTTCGACCTCGACCCCGAACTTGAAGTCGTGGTCGCCCTTGACGAAGTCCTCGGCGAAATGGGTCAGGCTGGCGTTGGTCTGGAAGCGGGTCCGGTCGGCGTAGAAGAAATAGCCCGCGCTGTCGTAGAGGAAGTTGTTCTCGGAGATTTCGTAGCGGGCGTTGGGCTCCATCCCGACCTCGGGGTCGAGATAGTAATAACCCCAGAAATAGGCGACCTTGAGGTCGACGAACGTCCGGGGGTTGAGGATCTTGTTCAGGCTGAAGTTGCCGACGACCTCGGGCGACTTCTGGGTGACCGTCGCGTTGAGGGCGGTCGTGGCGTTGCCGCCCCGGTTGTCGCCGTTGTAGGCGTCCATTTCGAGGGAGCCGGTGAGGCTCAAGGTCGTCGACGGCTGGGCGGTGATCTTGCCGAAGAGGCGCGGCTGGTAGTAGTCCTGCGGCTCGTCGAAGCCGGTCGGATACGTCCAGGTTTCGTACCACTGGGCGCCGACGTAAAACCACAGCTTGTCCCTCTGGATCGGCCCGCCGAGGTGGGCGTTCCCGTCCATGAGCTTCTGCCGGGGAGGGGTCAGCCTCGGGAAATCCGCGATGTAGGCCGTGTTGTTGACGGCCTGCCAGAAGCTGGCCTTGTCCCCCGTTTTTTGCCCCTGGTAGTTGAATTCCATGTGGCCGGAGAAGGCGTTTCCGCCGGACTTCGTGACGAGGTTGAAGATGACGCCGGTGAAGTTCCCGTATTCGGCCGGCAGGCCGACGCCCATGATCTTGGCCTCCTCGATGATGTTGTGGTCGAGGAAGACCCAGGCCGAGCCGGCTTCGGGGTCGGCGACATTGACCCCGTCGACGGTGTAGGCGATCCCCGTGCTCTCCGAGGCGCCGAAGGCGACGTTCCCGACGACGCCCGGGGCCATGTTGACGATGTCCGAAGTGAACTGGGAGTAGGGGATGTTGCGCAGGATCTCGTTGGACAGTGTGACCGAGGCCGTCTCGGTCGACTTCACGTCGACCGTCGGCGACTTCGCCAGGACGGTGACTTCCTGGGCCAGGGCGGCCTGGATCATGACCAGATCGAGGGTCAGGGTCAAGGTCGTGCTGACCCGGATCCCTTCCTGGGTGAGGGGTTGGAATCCGCTGAGGGCGGCCTTGATCGTGTAGTCGCCGGGGGGAAGGGCGGGGAAGCGGAAGTTGCCGTTGACGTCGGTCACGGCGTCCCGCTGTCCCATCAGGCTTCTCCCCGTGAGGCTGACCGTCACCCCGGGAAGGCCCTGCTTCTGGTCGTCCATGACCTTGCCCACGATGGCGCCCGTGTCGCGGGACTGGGCGAAACCGAGGACGGTCATGGCCGCCAGGAGGACGAGCGTCAGTGGAATCTTGCTTTTCAAATGACCTCCTTTTGGATATTGATTCGAGGCCTTATGGGCCTTTGCCGCCTGAATCCAAAACCGGCTTTTTCTCGATTCTCACTTCCTTTGTAATAAGCCATGACCTTCATACCGCAAATTATATGCCATTTTTCGGATAAATTCACTAAATTTCAATTTGAATGTTTTCAACCGGATAAAGGCGAGTAAGTGCATCGCTGTCCTTTATTTCAATCCAAAATATTGGATTATCCAAAAAACCGTAAATGCCTCTCGAACCGGCCCGGCAGCCGCCGAAGGCGATCCGACGGCTCCGCGGGCGTCGTTGAAACTTCGCCGGCCTTGTGCTAGTTTGGAAAGACGATGAACCTTCATCCGGCGGCCCGGCTCGGCCTCGTTTCGATGCTTGCCGCGTTCCCGCTCTTGAACGGCCGGCAGACATCGACGCCGGCCGAAAAGGATTGGCTCGAGACCGTGAGGCCGATCATGACGGCGGCCGAGCGCGACGTCTTTTCGAAGCTCGCGACCCCGGCCGACCGGGAGAAATTCGTCCGGTTCTTCTGGAGGAACAGGGACCCGGTTCCGGAGACGCCGGAGAACGAATTCCAGCGGGAGTACGAGGAGCGGATCGCCTTCGCCGACCTCAACTTCCGGAGCGGGACGGGCCTCAGGGGGAGCCGGACCGAGAGGGGATTCTATTATCTCCTCCTCGGCAAGCCGCTCGAGCGCCACTTCTACACGGCCCATTCCCAGATGTGGCCGCTCGAGCTCTGGTACTATCAGGGCGACGAAAGCCACGGCCTTCCTCCCTATTTCTACCTCATTTTCTTCCAACCCCAGGGCTTGGGCGACTACCGGCTTTACCACCCGGCCGTCGAAGGCCCGGAGAACCTCGTCGTCCCCCTCGTTTTCGGCCGGACCCTCGACCGCTCCAGGGCCTATCAGTTTCTCCGCGAGGTCTCCTCCGAGCTCGCCTCGGCCTCGCTGAGCTACATCCCCGGCCGGGGATCCGAGCGTCTTGCGGCGGACTTGTCGTCCCTGGGT
>VGJF01000166.1 GCA_016867585.1 Candidatus Aminicenantota bacterium
CCACGCAAATCGGCGAGTTCGAGAATCTGGCCGGATTGAAAGACAAGATCCGGCTGGAGCTCCAGGAGGCCAAGGCCAAGGCCGTCCGGCGGGAGCTCGCCGAAGCGGCCGTTCAGGCCGTGATCGAACAAACGACGATTTCTCTGCCCCCGAGCGTCCTGGAGGAGGAGACCGAGGCCGTCCTCCGCGGTTATGCCGAGCAGATCGGCTCGCGAGCCGTCTCCCGGGAGGCCGTCGAAGCCTTGAAGATGCAGGCTGGGGCCCAGGCCGCCCGCAATCTCCGGCAGCATCTCGTCCTCCGAAAAATCGCCCGACTCGAAGGGCTCGAGCCGACCGAGGAGGAGGTCGATCAGGAGATCCGGACCATCGCCCAGTCCGGGCGCGTTCCGCCGGCCAGGGCCATGGAATCCTTCCGGGAGGAGGGACGCCGGGAAAACCTCAAGGCGTCCCTTCTGTCCCGAAAAGTGGTTGACTTTTTGATCAACCGGGCTATAATGGATTGAGTCCCCGTCGCCCCCATGACCGTGATCCCCTTCGTCGTCGAGCAGGACGGGCGCTCTGAGCGCGCTTATGACATCTATTCCCGTCTCCTCAAGGACAACATCATCTTCCTGGGAACGGAGATCACGGATGAGGTCGCCAACCTCGTGACCGCCCAGCTGCTGTATCTCGAGGCGGAAGACCCGGACAAGGAGATCTCGATCTACATCAACTCGCCCGGCGGCAGCATCACCGCCGGCTTGGCCATTTACGACACCATGCAGTTCATCGGCAACAAGATCTCGACGATCTGCGTCGGACAGGCCGCCAGCATGGCCGCCGTCCTCTTGTCGGCGGGCACGCCCCAGCGGAGGATCGCTCTCCCCAACGCGCGGATCGTCCTGCACCAGCCGTTCGGAGGATATCAAGGCCAGGCTTCGGACATCGCCATCCAGGCCAAGGAAATCCTGAGAGTCCGGGAGACCTTGTACGAGATCCTGGTCAGGCACACGGGGCAGACCCGGACGCGGATCCGGGGCGACATCGAGCGGGACTTCATCATGACCGCCCCCCAAGCCCGCGACTACGGGATCATCGACCGGATTTTCACCGCGAGGTCCGAGGCCAAGGCGTAGCCGATCTTTGGGTAGGGCCCGCCCCTCGGCTGGGGGCCGATGAGGCCACGGAGAAGACGAGACGGAGACCATGGACGAGATTCGGACGAACAAGTCGAGCCGCCCGCCGGCCTGCAGCTTCTGCGGCCGGCCGCAGGCCCTCGTCCGGGCCCTCGTCGCCGGTCCCAACGGGATCCACATCTGCGAAAACTGCGTCGGCGTCGCCCAATCCGTTCTCCAGACGGACCAGCCCAAGGACGATGCCGAATCCGCCGCCGGCGAAATCCCGACCCCGGCCAAGATCAAGGCCGCTCTCGACGAGCACGTCGTCGGCCAGGATTCAGCCAAAAAAAAAATCGCCGTGGCCGTCACCAATCACGCCAAGCGGATCCGCCGCCCCCGCGGGGAATCCGAGGTCGAAATCGCCAAGAGCAACATCCTTCTCATCGGGCCGACGGGGACGGGAAAAACCTTGATGGCCCAGACCCTGGCCAGGATCCTGTCCGTCCCCTTCGCCATCGCCGACGCGACGACCCTGACCGAGGCCGGCTATGTCGGCGAGGACGTCGAAAACGTCGTCCTGAAGCTTTTTCAGGCCGCCCGGGGACGTCCGGCCATGGCTCAGAAGGGCATCATCTACATCGACGAGATCGACAAGATCGGGCGGAAGAGCGAAAGCCCGTCCATCACCCGCGACGTCTCCGGGGAGGGGGTCCAACAGGCCCTCCTCAAGATCATCGAAGGCACGGTGGCCAACATTCCCCCGCAGGGCGGCCGGAAGCATCCCCACCAGGAATTCATCCCCATCGACACGACCGACATCCTCTTCATCTGCGGCGGGGCCTTCGTCGGCCTGGACAGGATCATCGCCCATCGTCTCGGCCGTTCGGCCGTCGGCTTCACGGCCGAGCCCAAGGTCGGGCGCGAGGCCGAATCCTCGGCCCTCCTGGACGACCTGATCCCCCAGGACCTCATCAAGTACGGCCTCATCCCCGAACTCGTCGGACGGCTCCCGGTCGTCGCGGTCTTCGCCGATCTCGGGATCCGAGACCTCGTCGACATCCTCACAAAGCCGAAAAACGCGATCGTCAAGCAGTATCAGAAGCTGTTCGAGATGGAGGGCGCGGCCCTTGAATTCACGGCCGAGGCCCTCGAGGCCATCGCCCGCAAGTCCCGGGAGCGCAAACTCGGCGCTCGGGGCCTGCGCTCGATCATCGAGGACCTCATGCTCGACCTCATGTACGAACTCCCCGGGCTCGACAAGTCCTCGACGATCCGGATCACGAAAAAGACGGTCGAGACGAAGACCGCGGCGGCCGGCCGCTGGAAACCGGTCGTAGGAGACTGAGATGGAACACCCCGGCGATCCGTTCGAGATTCTGAAGAACATCCCCCTCATCCCCCTCCGGGATCTCGTCGTCTTCCCCTCCACCCTCGTCCCGTTCATCATCGGCCGGACCTCCTCGATCCAAGCCCTCGACAAATCGGCCGACACGGACAAGCTCGTTTTTCTGGCCGCCCAGATGGACCCGTCCCTCGACAACCCGGCCCCGAAAGACATTTACTCCTTCGGCGTCACGGCCAAGGTCATCCGGACCGTCCCCATGGACGACAAGAACGTCAAGGTCATCGTCGAGGGCAAGAAGCGGGCCCGGGTTCTCGAGTACGCCAGCCTCCATCCCTACTACCAAGTCCTGGCCAAGGAAATCAAAGTCCCGGAGGACGCGGGCAAAGAGGTCCAGGACGAGCTGAAGAAAGTCCTCGGCCTGTTCGAGGCCTATCTCAAGCTCAACCAGAACGCGAATTTCCAGTCCATCATCCCGGCTCTCCGCGACCACACCCCCGACCGGATCGCCGACATCATCTCCTCGCACATTTACGTCCCCCTCGAGGAGAAGCAGAATCTCCTCGAGACGGTCAACAGCCTCGAGAGGATCCGGCGGCTGAACTTCCTCCTCGACAACGAGATCATCCGCATCCAGGCCGGTCTCCGGCGAAAGGACGGGAAATTGCCGCCGGCCGGACGGAAAGCCGTTCCGGGACAAGGCCAGGGGGTCTTCCAGCCCGGCGGCCAGCCCGGTTCGCGAAAAGACGAACAGGCCAACGAGATCGAGGAGCTCAAGAAGAAAATCGCCGCGGCCAAGATGCCGTCCGACGCCCAGGAGAAAGCCCTCAAGGAGGTCGAACGGCTCGAATCGATGCCGCCCATGTCGGCCGAAGCGACCGTCTGCCGGAACTACCTCGACTGGCTTCTCGGCCTGCCCTGGAACAAGAAATCCCGGGAAAAACGGGATCTCAAGGACGCCCAGAGGATCCTCGACGAGGACCACCATGGCTTGGAAAAGGTCAAGGAGCGGATCCTGGAGTATCTCAGCATCCGCCAGCTGGTCAAGAATCCCAAAGGGGTCATCCTGGGCCTGATCGGGCCGCCGGGCGTCGGGAAAAGCTCCCTGGCCAAGTCGATCGCCCGGGCGACGGGCCGCAAGTTCGTCCGGCTGTCCCTCGGCGGCGTCCGGGACGAGGCCGAAATCCGGGGCCATCGGCGGACCTACATCGGAGCCTATCCCGGCCGGATCATCCAGATGATCAAGCGGGGGGGAACGAAGAACCCCGTCTTCCTCCTCGATGAAGTCGACAAGATGAGCGTCGACTTCCGGGGAGACCCGGCCGCGGCCCTGATGGAGGTCCTCGACCCCGAGCAGAACTCGACCTTCCTCGACCACTACATCGACACGGACTACGACCTCTCCCAGGTCATGTTCATCGTCACGGCCAACATGCTCGAGCCCATCCCCCGGCCGCTCATCGACCGGATGGAGATCATCCGTCTTCCCGGATACACGGAGGACGAAAAGCTCCAAATCGCCAAAAAGTTCCTCTGGCCGAAGCAGCTCAAGGCCCACGGGCTGGCCGCCCGGAACCTCGAGATCTCGGACACCGGACTGGTCCGCCTGATCAACGAATACACCCGGGAAGCCGGCGTCCGGAACCTCGAGAGGGAGATCACGACGATCTGCCGCAAGGTCGTCAAGAAAGTCGTGACCAAGGGGAAAGACGCCAAGGAGCGGGTCTCGGTCAAGAACCTGGAAGCGTTTCTCGGCGTCCCGAAGTACCGCCGGACGGCCGTGGACAAGGAGGACGAGGTCGGCGTGGCCATCGGCATGGCCTGGACGGAGTTCGGCGGCGAGCTCCTGACTTTCGAGGCGACCAAGGTCCACGGCAAGGGGAATTTCGTGATCACCGGCCAGCTCGGCGAGGTCATGCAGGAATCGGCCCGGGCGGCCTTCAGCTATGTCCGGGCCAAGATCTTCGAGCTCAACGTCGCCAAGGACGTGACCAAGGATTTCGACATCCACATCCACGTCCCCGAGGGGGCGACCCCCAAGGAGGGCCCCTCGGCCGGAATCACGATCGCCATCGCCATCCTCTCCCTGTTGACCGAGATCCCGGTCAGCAAGAAGGTCGCCATGAGCGGGGAGATCACCCTGAGGGGCAAGGTCCTGCCCGTCGGCGGGATCAAGGAGAAGCTCCTGGCGGCCCATCGGGAAGGAGTCCGCGAGGCCATCCTCCCGTTCGACAACAAGCCCGACCTCAAGGACCTGCCGAAGAATATCGGGGCCGACATGACGATCCACCTCGTCGAGACGATGGACGACGTGTTCAAGATCGTCTTGACCCGGGAGCTTCCGCCGGCGATGGCCGGAAAGAAAGCCTCCGAGCCGCCCCCCGCCGCTCCTTCGGGCAAGGACGGGGAGGCGACGGCCAAGGAGCCGACCCTGACCCACTGAAGAGACCTTCCGGGGATCGTCCGGATGAACGCCAGTTGAGAGGTGCCAAAATGGCCACACGCAGCAACATCATCGAAGGAAAGGAATGGGGCCTCCTCGAGCTCGAGGAGCAGGACCTGAAGACCGTCCTCAAGGCGGCCGCCCAGGTCGGCCTCCCCGAGGCCGAGGTCGAGGCCGAGAAGGACAACCGCCATAACCTCATCTTCAAGATCCTGGAAGCCCAGGCGAAGAAGCAGGGTCTCCTGTTCTCCGAAGGCGTCCTCGAATGCCTCGAGGACGGTTTCGGGTTCCTCCGGGCGCCCGAATTCAGCTATCTCCCCAGCCAGGACGACATCTACGTCTCGCCCTCCCAGATCCGGAAATTCCAGCTCCGGACGGGAGACACGATCTCGGGCGTCGTCCGGCCGCCGAAAAACGGCGAGAAGTACTTCGCCCTGATCAAGATCGAAGCCATCAACTTCATG
Organism: Candidatus Aminicenantota bacterium; assembly: GCA_016867585.1. Lineage (GTDB taxonomy): Bacteria > Acidobacteriota > Aminicenantia > Aminicenantales > UBA4085 > JAAZPG01. Next base: position 5,347 of record VGJF01000166.1, read on the forward strand.
CAACCCGACGTCCTCATCGAAGGCCGGCGGAACATCCATTTCGAGCAGCTGACGCCCCTCTATCCCCACGAGATGCTCAAGCTCCAGGACGGCAATCCCAAGAACCTCAACGCCCGGATCATGGAGCTCATGACCCCCATCGGCAAGGGCCAGCGCGGCCTCATCGTCTCGCCGCCCCGGGCGGGGAAAACGACCCTCCTCAAGACGATCGCCAAATCCGTCGAGAAAAACCACCCCGAGGTCTACCTCATCGTCCTCCTCGTCGCCGAGCGGCCCGAGGAAGTCACGGATTTCCAGCGGAGCGTCTCGGGCGAGGTCGTGGCCTCGACCTTCGACGAGCCGCCGGCCCGGAACGCCCAGGTCGCTCACATCGTTCTCGAAAAGGCGAAGCGCCTCGTCGAGATCAAGCGGGACGTCGTCATCCTTCTGGACTCGATCACCCGGCTGGCCCGGGCCCACAACGCCATCATCCCGCCCTCAGGCAAAGTCCTCTCGGGCGGGATCGACGCCAACGCTCTGAACAAACCCAAGAAGTTCTTCGGCTCGGCCCGGAAGATCGAGGAGGGGGGGAGCCTGACGATCATCGCCACGGCCCTCATCGACACCGGAAGCCGGATGGACGAGGTCATCTTCGAGGAGTTCAAGGGCACGGGGAACATGGAAATCAACCTCGACCGCCGCCTCGTCGACAAGCGGACCTTTCCGGCGATCGACATCAACCGCTCGGCGACCCGGAAGGAAGAGCTCCTCATCGAGGAGGCCGACCTCAACCGGATCTGGATCCTGAGGAAAGTCCTCAGCCAGCTGAGCGAGGTCGACGCCATGGAGCTCCTCATCGAGAAGCTCGGCAAGACGAAGACCAATCAGGATTTCCTGAACGCGATGAGCAAGGGGCTCTGAGCTTTATCGAGAAACCTTCGCCGTCGCCGAGTCCGTCCTAGACGGGTCGCTTTCGGACGTCGCCCGAAGGGTGACCTTGGCCGTCCGGGCGCTCCCGTCCTCGAACGCCGCGTAGACCTCGACCGCCTTGGATTTCCCGAATTCGACCGCCGCCAAAGCGTTCCGCAGGGAAGCCGTCCAGCCTTTTCCTTCGACCGCAACGGAGAGACGGTAGACGTCGGAATTCAGGTAAGCGGCCGCGTCGGCGGGATGTACGGCCGGATCCGTCGCCGCGGCTTGGCCGGCATTGGTCAGGGTGAAGACGAGGGGAGAGCCGGCACGGCTCAGGACCTGCCGGGAAGGAGCGGCGAGGGCGACGCCCCGTTTCTGCGGTCCCGCGCCGTCCAGGGACCGGAGGCCGAGGGTGTAGACGAGAATTCCGTCCTTGTCCCGGCGAAGGTCGATGACGTAGAAATGGAGCCGATTGGGCGTGTCCTCCCATTCGAAGAAGCTCCCCGAGTCGAGGCCGGCGTGGAAGAGAGCGTCGTTGAGCTGGCGGTAGTCGGCGATCGTCCGCATAACTTTTTGGCCGTTGGGCTTGACGTAATCGACCGCGTTGATGTCCTCGGGGTGGGCGTCGATGACCCAGATGTAGCTGTTGAATTCGTTGGGCCCGCCGTTCCGGCCCCGCAGGCTGTCCTTGTTCTTGGCGATGAGGACCCCGTTGTCCGGGGTGAAGGAGTCGTAGCCGATCCTCTGGACGACCTCGAGGGTGTAGAAGTTGTAATTCGGGATACCGGCGGAAAGGGGATTCTGGGCCGGATCGTCCGGCGGGGTCCTGTCGCCCGGCTCGGATCCGTCGAGACGGACGACGATTCCGGCGAACGTGCCCGGCAGGGGGTCGACCGCCCTGGCCGTGACCTCGGCCACGGCCAGTCCCGTCCTGGCCAGACCGTTCCGGCTCAGCCTGACGAGCTGGGACTCGGTGATGAATTTGTTCTCGAGGCGGTTGCAGACCATCAGGCCGGCGGGCATGGCCGCGCCCTGGGTCGGCGGGACGACCCAGCGCCTGTGCGGGCCGCCGGGACCGTTGAAGCAGCCCCGGTCCATCATGTCCCACGTCCCGGCGGCGACCCGCCG